>JBCDBH010000072.1:0-19616 GCA_039184055.1 Acidobacteriota bacterium | reverse complement strand
GGAAAAACGCTACCACAGACGCCTGCTCGTCCGTCCTCGATCAGTTGCGGGCCAACACCTCGTGACGGGCGTTGATCACCACCTCTTTGGGTTTCTTGGGAAGCTCGAGGGTGACATCGATCGGGCGCTCGGACGGCCCGATCATCGGTAGCAAGGCGATACGCGCCATCTCACCCCGACCGAAGTCGACCCACACCGGCACCAGGACGCGGAAATCGTCGCTCACCTCGGCCATCGCAATCTTGCCTTGAATACGGTACGTGCCCCGCTTCGCCCGGTCGACTTCGAGATTGGCGGTGATCTTGGGCACTTCCATGCCATAGACCCACTGATCGAAGAACCAATCGACCGTGTTGTCACCGGCGGCGTTGAGCGCCGGCACCATGTGACGCTCGACCACCTCTTTGAAATCTTCGGTCGACGGCGCCTTGCCGGCATAGGTCGAGGTGAAGTCCTTCATCATCGCGATGAACGCGGCGTCCGGGTTGGACGCCGACGGATCCCACATCGCCATCCGCAACATGTGCACCACGAAGCCACCCTTGCTGTAGGTCAGCGCCTGATACGCGAACGGGCTCTTCGCGGTCGCAGCGCGTTGACCCATGATGATCGGCGCCACTTCGTAGGCCGGAATCGGGCTCCGAGCCTTGGCGACGATCGTCTCGCGCGCCCGACCCCAGAAATCGGTGTAGGAATTCCAACCGGTCACGTGTTGCGCGGTGAGCGCGGCATGAAACTCGGCGAAGCCTTCGCTGATCCACTGATCGCGATAGCTCGCCCAGCCGATTTGATGCCCCCACCATTGGTGCGCCAGCTCGTGATAGCCGACACTGCCGAGAAACTCGGTGGCGCCCGCGCCCAGCCCGAGCTGGTTGCGTTGCGAGCCGGTGAGAAACGCCATGTAGGGCAGGTAGATCAGCGACGGCCACGATTGCCCGAAGCTCCAATCCGATTGTTGGGTGATCGCCACGTGACGCTGCGGTAGCGGACCGAAATACGCGCCACCGATCTGCGCCGCGTTGATGCCGTCGATCATCGCCGACTCGGCGAGCTTGGTGGTGTTGATCGAGCCGAGCTCTGGATCCACCACCTCACGAGGAATCGGCGCGTCGCCCAAGGCCTGCACACCACCCTCGAGCCCGGTGCCCTGGGCCGAGCGAATGAAATTGTTGATCTCGCGAATGACGTCGGGCGTGCCCGGATTGGTATACACCTGGATGGTGATGCCGGTTGCCTCGTCACGGCGCTCGATCATCTCGAAGTCACCGTAATTGAACCCGGCGACGCGGATCGGATGGCTCGGCCGCCACACGGTACGTGACATGCCGTTCTCCACCGCCGACTCCACCTGCTCACCCACCGACACCAACCCGCGACCCTCGGGGATCCGATAGGTCAGCTCGAAATTCGCCGGATCGGCGAAAAAACCGACGTTCGGATACCAGCTCGTCCGCGCGCCGACGTAGTAATTCTCATCGCCACCGTCTTTGAGAATATCCTCGCCGACGTAGCTCAGCTCGATCTCGAACATCTCCTTCTTGTCGACCGAGCGTGGCAACACCACCGCCACGTCGGCGTCTTCTTCCTCGTTTTCTTGGATGAAGGGGATGTCTTGCCACTCACCGTCCACCGGCCGAAACCGCGCCGACTCGATCCGCAGCATCGGTGCCAACGACATCGGCAGGACGCGGAGCGGACGACGCACCAAAAGCTCGATCCGCGTGGTGCCGGTCACCTTGTTCGTGGCGTCGATCGTCGTATCCACCGAATAGCGCAACGCCCGCGCGCGGGTCGAGAACGGCGCGCGCTTGCCAGCGGCGACCTCACCTTTGCGATCGCTCAAATACCAGAAGCCACCCTGTGTTCCGTCGACCACGAGAAGCGCCGTGTCTTCACCGCCCATCAGCGGATACGACAACGCCTCCACGCCACGCGGATCCAACAGCGCCATCGCCGGGGGCAGCTCGTCCTGGCCATCGAAGAGCGCCATGAACGCGCCGCTGGTCATCCCGGGAACGTCCAACAAATCCTGCAAGAGCCGGATCGAGAGATTCTTCTCCAAATCCTCGCGCTGCCAGCGCCGCGCGTCCTCGAGCGCCTTCGTCGCCGCCGCCGACGGTGTTCCTTCCGTCACCGGCCCCCCCAACGCCATCAGCTCGCGATCCGTATCGTCGCCGAACCACAAGATCAACGACTCGAAGCGGTCACGCAGAACCTCGAAGCCGTCGTTTCGCTTACCGAGCCGGAACGCTAGATGATCCCGCTCGTGCTCCGACGCCGGATTGAGCACATACGAACCCTGCCCCACGAACACCGCGCCGATCGTCCGCTCCGCTACCGGCGTGACGAAATACACCGTGCCACTCTCGAGCGTAAACCGGTGCGCATCGCGCTCCAGCAACAGGTTCTCCACCGCCACCTGACGACCATCGAGACGAGCGTCCCGCAGGGCGTCGTAAGTGGGGTCGTCGAGCGCTAGCACTACGGGGGAAATCAAACACAGCAAAGTCACGAACAAAACGGCACGGAAACGTGTCATGGGAGCTCCTTCCATCGATGAGCATTGAGTCTATCCGCTCGTAGCGTCGGCTCCGACTGCTCGTGGGGTGAATCGCGACTGGTCGGGTGCACCACGCGTCACCACCAAAGAAGAAAGCTATGTCACGCAAAGGAACAAAACACTCTTTATCGAGTAGAATTAGCTCATGAAGTCAAAAATCTACGTCGAGACAACAATCGTCAGCTATCTTACGGCTCGTCCCAGCCGAGAGCTGATCATTGAGGCGGATCAGATATTGACCCGCGACTGGTGGGAGCACAAACGTCATGTATTCGACGTTTATGTCTCTTCCATGGTCTTACAAGAGGCCATGAAAGGCGATCCCGATGCTTCTCGAAAGAGGGTCGATCTCATTGAGACAATGCCGATTCTGGCATTGGACGAAGAAGGCATCGAGCTCGCCGATCGCCTCGTCGCCGACCGCATCTTGCCGGAAAAAGCCCATGCCGATGCGCTTCATCTCGCCATTGCCACCGTCAACCGTATCGACTACCTGTTAACCTGGAATTGTAAGCACCTGGCGAACGCCGTGCTTCAAAAACGGCTACGCCACTTCATGAAACGGAACCGCCACGAGTTACCACAGATCTGCACACCAAGAGCGCTCATGGAGATCTGAACATGTCGAATCAAGGCCCTCTCATCGAGGAAATCCGCGCCATCCGCGATGCATATGCAGCGGAGCATGGGAATAGTGTTCACGCTATGGCACGTGACGTCCAAGCGTTCGAAAGCAACCAACGCTTAGACACTGTTTCGTTCAATCCCAAGGAAATCGCCCGGCGGCACGCCGATCGCGATGGACCGCCTCGGAAGGCAACCGCCTAGAGGACGGACCCTCTATCTGACCATCGCCGACTACAGGACGGTAGCGGCTCGTCCCGCCTGTCGCTCACACTGACGATAGCCATGTTCGGCTTTGGCGGCCGACTCGAAGAAAAACGTCCGACGAGCTTCCGGCGCGAGACAAATATCGATGACCTCGTCGATGACGGCACCCGGATCGGGCACATCGGTGCGCCACACGCGAATCGAGCGATCGAGTGATCCCGACAGCACGCTGCCATCGTGGAGGAATAGGACGCTGGTAACCCGTTCGGTGTGTCCCAGGAGCTCGATCGGTGACTGGCTTCCCACCACGGACAGCACCCGCACGACCCGCGACGCGGTGGCCACGACGACGCGCTCACCCGCGGCATCGAACCGCGGACAGGCGGTGATGGCATCGTCGAACACCCACTCACGCGCGGGTGGAGGTGGCCACGACGACGAGCTCAGGTCGAAGATGACCAGTCGATTGGCCCCGGCGATCGCCACCAACGACCGCCCATCACGAGCGAAAGACGGGCACTGCAGACTTTGTCCCTCGAAGGTCGCGATCGGCACGAGGTTCGCCTCGCCATCGCCCTGGACGGACACACCCTCGGTTACCTCGAACACACTCACTTCGCCCATCGAGTCGACGGCGAGCAAACGGCTGCCGTTCGGGCTGAACTCGAGGTGCGAGACGAGCGACTCCGAAAACGGCACAACGGCGAGAATACGCTTGCCGGCGCTCGCCTCGGCGTCGGTACGCCACAAACGAACCGTGCCGTGAAAGGCCCCGGTGGCGAGCATCGAGCCGTCGGGACGAAAGGCGAGCGCGCCGACCGTTCCGCCATGGTCGGCGAGCAGCTCGGCGAAGACGTTGTCACCGAGCGACCAGAGACGCGCGGTATCGTCACGCGAGCCACTGGCGAGAGATCGGCCATCGGGATGAAAAGCGAGCGCTTTGACCGAGCTCTGATGACCGGTGAGCTGACATTCGGCAACCCCGTCGAGGGCGACCCTATCCCGGGCGGCCCGCTCCCGGGTGGCCCTCCCAAGAGCGGTCCGATCCTGGGCAGCCCTATCCCGGGTGGCCCGATCCCGGGTGGCCCGATCCCAGGTGGCCCCGTCGAGAGCGGCCCGCTCCCGGGCGACCCTATACCGGGCGCCCCGATACCGGGCGGCCCCGTCGGAGGCGAACCCGTCGGAGGCGAACCCGTCGGAGGCGAACCCATTCCGGGCGACCCCGTCGATCTCGAGGATACGGATCACCGAGTCGGTCGCGCCGATGGCGATCGAACGACCGTCCGGGGCCAAGGTCATGGTGAGGATCTCGGCGGATAGCCGTGTCACCACCTGGCCCAGCAGCGGTGTGTCGAGAGGCCACAGCCGCATCGCCTCGCCGGTGGCACCGAGCAGCCAGCGACCGTCACCGCTCACCGCCATCGTGGCGATCTCACGGTGATCCGCGAAATCGAGCGAGGCGGCCGAGCCATCGGTGGGTAACACACGCACGCTACCGAAGGAGGCCAGGAAGAAATGTCGTCCGTCCGGAAGGTAGAACGCGCTCTTGGGCCCTCCCCCGAACACCCGCACCTCCGTCAGCTCTCCCGTGACGCTCCACATCCGTACCGTACCGTCCTGCGCGCTGGTGAGAATCTGCTCGCCATCCTCACGAAAATGCGCCCACGACACCGACCCCTGGTGGCCGCTCAGCACCACCGGCGGCCGCTCACCCCTGGTGTCCCAGATCCGTGCCGTACCGTCGCGTGACGCGCTCACCACGTATCGACCGTCGGGGCTGAAGGAGGCGTGGAAGACCCAGCTTTCATGGCCTTCGAACACGTCCAGCAACGAACCGTCGGCGCGATTCCACAGCCGCACGTCACCGTCACGCGACGCGGTCACCACGCGCTGACCATCGGGGCTGAAACGCGCGTCGATCACCCAGTGCCGGTGACCACGCAACACCACCGTCTCCCCGATGTCGTTGAGCTTGAAAATATGCGCGGTGTGATCCTCGGATGGTGCCACCACCGACTCACCTCGGGGATCGAGGGCGAGCCGCCAGACGCGAGAATGATGATCCTCGAGGGCAATCCAATGGATACCTGTTTCGAGATCCCACACCCGAATCGTCAGGTCGAGCGCGGAGGTGATCAGATACCGCCCAGAGTGATCGAAGAGTAGCGCCTTCACTCGTTCCTGATGACCACGCAATACCTGCGGTCTGTCGGGCCGTCCGGTGTCCCACAAGTAGATCGTCCCGTCGAGACTGGTCCCCGCGATCCGGCGGCCGTGGTGGTCGATCGCCACCCCCCGCACCGAGCCGGGCAGACGAACTTCGAGACGCGCCAGCGGATAGGTGAGCGCCTGACGCATCAGGGCACGCGCGGTGGCGTCCGGATCGTCGATCTCACGGAGCGCCAGCGCCGCGAGCGTCGGGTCCTCGTCCATCTGATCGATCGCCACCGCGATACGAGCCGCGTCCCGAGCTCGTGACGACTCGTCAGAGATCCTGCTGATCAGCCAACCCATGACCACCACGATCACGACGGCGACCGCCAGCACCACGCTGAGCTGGGTCCGACGCCGTCTGGCTTCGGCGAGCTTCTCGTTCTGCGCCTCGACCTCGGCCCGCAGCCGTCGTTTCAACGCGCCGTCGGCCCGGCGCTCTTCGAGCGTACGGAGACGACGCGCCAGCTCGGCGGCGCCGGGACGATTACGTGCCACGCCGTCGACCGCCGCCGCGATGTCGTCGGCGAGCAAGGGATCGTCGACTTGTCGTCGCCAACCGTCGGCGAGCACTCGGGAGAAGTCACCGACCGACATCTGGTAGAGCATCACCCCGAGGGCATAGACGTCGGCCTCGACGGTCGGCGTGTGGCCTTCGAGAATCTCGGGAGCGGTATAGAGACGTGATCCGGCCGCGTCCCCGTGGATCGAGGTCGCGGTGAGCCCCAACATGGTGATCCCCGCGGCCTCCAACCGATCGCGTTCGAGCACGTGGCCGATGCCGAAATCGGTCAGCTTGACGCGGGGGCCGTCTTCACGTTCTTCGATCAGGATGTTGGCCGGCTTGACGTCTTTGTGCAGCACACCGATGGAATGCGCCCCGGCCAACGCTTCGGCCGCCTGCGCGACCAGGTCGAGCCACACGGACCGCGCCACGACCCGCAGCCCACCCTGACGCTCGGCCCAGGCGAGCAGATCGCCACCGGGTGAGAATTCGGTTTCGACGTAATACGGCTCGGTATCGAGATTCCAATCGATGATGCGCGCGATGTCGTCACGCTCACCGAGCTCGGCGCGGAGCAATCGGAAGAGGGTGACCTCGCGTTTCAACGCCCGCAGCCGCTCGGCGTCGTAGCAAAACTTGAGCACGTGCCGTGCTCCGGTCTTGTCGTGTCGCGCCAGCCACGCTTCGCCAAAGCCTCCGACACCGAGCTTGCGTTCGATCCGCCAATGAGGTCGATGCGGCAGCACCCGACCGGCCGCGGGGCGCCAGTCGAACGCGGTCAGGGCATCGAGCACATGCCCAGCCGACCGGGGCCGCCGCGTCACATCGCTGTCGAGGCAGGCGCGTACGACGCGAAGGATCCGCGCCGGCCAGCTCGACGTCTCGAGCAGCTCGAACGACGGCGGGCCCGTCACGCGTCGACCGGTGATGATCTCGTGAGCGACCAGCCCGAAGGCGAAGAGATCGCTGTGTTCCGAAGCGCCAGCGCCGGCGATCTGTTCGGGCGCCATGTACGCCGGCGTGCCAGCCGACAAACGACCGGTCACGCCGTCGAGGCCATCACGCGCCGACGCGAGACCGAAATCGGTGACCACCAGCCGCTCCTGCCCGCTTTCGTCGGCGAGCATCAGATTCGACGGTTTGATGTCACCGTGTACCACCCCGACCCGATGCGCCGCGTCGAGCGCCCGCGCCAGCTGCCGCAGCAACGGCAGACCTTCGGCGAAGCTCAGCGATCGTTCACGCAGTCGATCCGCGAGCGTACGCCCACGGATCAGCTCCATGGTGAGAAAAAACAACCCTGGGCCCGCGCCGTCGGTGCGGTGCTCGAAGAGATCGAAGATCCGACAGACGTTGTGATGCGTGACCCGATGCGCGGCCCGCACCTCGGCCTTGAAACGCTCGACCACACCAGGATGCAACACCAGCTCGGGTCGCACCACCTTGAGCGCGACGGTACGTTCGAGACGCAGATCGAAGGCGGCGTAGATCTGCCCCATGCCACCCTGACCGAGCCCGTATTCGATCCGGAAGCGAGCGGCGAGAATCTCTCCCGCAAGCAAAACCGGTGGCGACGCACCCGGTGGATGAGGCTGATCGAAGACGATCGTGGCGGTGATGTCACGGTCGCTCATGCTTCACCTTCGACGGGCCGCGCCCATGTCGTCTCGAGACCGAGTCGTTTCAGCTTCTTGGCGAGCCCGCCACGCGATACGCCGAGCAGCGCCGCCGCCTGCATGCGATGCCCACCGGTACGCGTCATCGCGGTGCGAATCAACCGCCGCTCCAAGGCGTCGACTCGGGGTTTGATCGCCAGATTCGCCGCCGCGCCGAGCGGTTCGTCGTCAGCCTCACCGAGCGATGACGAGCGCCCGGCTGATCGACGGACGGTCTCTGGAAGGTCGTCGAGATCGATGATCCCATTCGCCGGCGCCAGCGCGACGAGTCGCTGCATGACGTGAGCCAGCTCGCGCACGTTGCCCGGCCAGTCGTGACGCTGGAGTCGACTCACGGCACGGGCGGTGACACCGCGTAGCCGTAGCCCGGCTTCCTCGGCGCACCGCCACAGGAAATGCCGCGCCAAAGCGGGAATGTCTTCGCGACAGCGACGCAGCGACGGCACGTCGAGTAGGCCACCGGCGAGTCGGTAGTAGAGATCGCGTCGCAGTCGACCCGAGTCGAGCTCGACGTGGGTGGCGGCGATCACCCACACGTCGACGGCGCGGGGCGCACCGCCCACGGGTTGAATCTCCCCGGTTTGCAACACCCGCAACAGCTTGGCCTGGAGACTCGGCGCCAGCTCGCCGATTTCATCGAGAAAGAGCGTGCCGCCCGAGGCCCGAGCGAAATAGCCTTGGCGTGGCTCGACGCCGGTGGCGGCGCCCCGGACCACGCCGAACATCTCGGCTTCGAGCAAACTCTCCGGAATGGCGGCGCAATTCACCACGACATAGGGCGCGACCTCGGAGCCACGACACGACTCGCGTGACGCCGAATCGTGGAGCGTGCGCGCCAACATCTCCTTGCCGACCCCGGTTTCACCGTGGAGCAACACCGGCTGCCGCAGCCGACAGACCGCCGCCATGTCGCGATAGAGACGTTTCATCTCGGGCGCCACCCCGACCACGTAGTCGTCGGGAAAGACCAGTCGAGGATGCTCGGTGACGATCGCGGCACGATGATCCTCAGTGCCGGTCCAGCGCGGTAGCAGCAGCCGTAGCAGCAAGCGCAGACAGCGCGACGACACCCCGGACGGTTCGGCCGACCACAGCATCAACCCGATCGGCAGCTCGTTCATGGTGCTCGGCGCCCGGGCCACCACCGCACCGGTCGCGAATTGCCCACAATGCCAGTGTGCTTCGTCGTCCAGCGGTGTCGGCAGGGCACGAATCCGCTCCAGGGTCGGCAACTCGGCGAGCCGTCCCCAGCTGTCGAGCGCCAGCGGCTCGCCGGTCCGACTCCAGCGCACCGCGCAGATGCCATCGAGCACCATCCGGTCGGCGACGAAATCGAAGACACTGGACGTGACCGCATCCACACCCCGGTGAGCGGGCAACGTGGGCCCAGAGCTTGGCAAGCGGCGAATCACCCCATCGATCAAATCCCAATCATCGTCACGTTCGTCAGCCGTCTCCACCACCACGGTTTCGGAGCGTTCGAGATCGGAAAGCGAGCTCGGCTGATCGGAGCTCTCGAATCGAATCGCCAAAAGCGCGGGCTCGTCGATCGTCTCGACGTGGAGGGTGAGCGGACCGAAGGCGAGCCGTGAGCCATGACCGGCGGCGGCGCGCGCCACGCGGCTGCCGTCGACCCACGTGCCGTTTTTGCTTTCCAGATCTTGAATCACCAAACCGTCTGGGCAAATCTGCAGCCGCGCGTGACGACGCGATACCCCCACGGCGGAGAGTCGAATATCGTTCTCCGCGTCGCTACCGAGCGTCATACTTCCGAGCGATAGCTCAAAGACTCGTTCGTGTCCGTCAACGTCGCCATACAATCGGAAGATCGGTCGCCGATTCGGCTGATCCGCATCCATACATCATCATAGACGTACAGATAAGAGGGTTCGTTTCATTGATGTGGCGGCTGATCCCTCGACCGCCGCCAGTCGTCACCCGTCGAAATCGACGAACAGCTCGCGATCGGTGTCGAGCTCGACCACCTGACGATGCACCCGTCCGGTGTCGATGTCACGAATCGTCAGCTCGTAGACCCCGACCTCGAGACCGCTGAGCCGGAAGCGACCGCGCAGATCGCTACGCTGACTTCGCGTGGTCGAGAAGTCCTCGCCGATCAACCCGACCAGCGCGCCGCCGACCGGAATCCCGGCACGCACCACCTCGCCGGACACCACCAGCCCTTGGGAAAAGTCGAGATCGAGATAGGTCTCGGTTCGATCACCATCGATCGTCGCCGAAGCCGAAGCCTGACGACCGGAGCCGTCGCTCAGCGTCGCGTCGACCCGCCACGAACCGACATCGAGAGACTCGAGACGGTACTGACCGTCGTAGGCCATGGTGCCGACCACCCGGGTGCCACCCTGTCGCGCCTCGATCTGAACCCGCTCCAGCTCGGCCGGCTCGAGCCCCGAAACGAGACCGGTGATCACCCCGCCGGCCCGCAGCTCGACCTCTAGGGACGTCGCGCCGTCAACATCGACCACCCTGCTCGTCTCGGCATAGCCCTCTCGGCTCGCCCGCAGGTCGTAGCGTCCAGACGTCAAACCGGTGAAACGGAAATCACCATCGACCTCGGAAACGGTCGACCGACGACCGGATTCATCTCCCTCGAGCAAGAGCCGAACACCCGAGAGGGCCGCCCCCGCCGTGTCACGGACCCAACCCTCGACCGCAAAGCCATCACGGAGGGCGATGTCGAGACGATGCTGCTCGCTGCGTAGCTCGACGACCCGAGTCGCTCGTGGATGGGCATCGTGAACGACTTCGACCGTGGTGCGCCCGGTCTCGAGACCGCCGAGGTCATAGCTACCATCACGCCGACTACGCGTCTCCTTGACCAGCTCGGCCGGTGGCGTCGGTGGATCGACGACCCGCAGCCGCGCGCCGGCCACCGGCTCACCGTCGACGTTGGTGATCCGACCGGTCAGCTGGGTTCCCGTCTCGACCACCAATACGACCTCGTCGGCCACCACGCCATCACGCACCACCACCTCGACCTCGGCCGAGCGGCGGTACCCCGGGGCCGAGGCGGTTACCAGGAAACGTCCGGAGAGCTCCGCCGTCAGCACGAATTGACCGCGACCGTCACTGGTTGCGGTTTGGCGAACCCGGCCGGCCATCTCGTCGCCGGTCGTTTTGGGATCACGCACCACGACCTGCGCCGCGACCACCGGCTCCCCGTCAGCATCGACGACCCGGCCCGAAACCTCGACGTTGCGTTCGAGCACCACCTCGAGCGGATCGGGTACCGGCACGTCGACGCCGAATACATCCAGGGCTCGATAGCCAGATCGTCGCAGCTCGAGATCGACCTGCTGACCGGCTTGGAGCTGACCGAGCGCGAAGCTCCCGTCCGGACCGGTGTAGGTCATCTTCTCGGTCGACAGACGGTCGTCCCCGGGACCGACCTCATACACCAGCGACAAGAACGAGACCTTCACCCCTTCGATCGGCAGACCGTCGGCATCCGTCACCCGCCCCTCGAGCACCGCCTCGCGCTCGAGATAGACCGCGCCCAAATCGACTGGCCGGTTGGAATCCTCGATCTCCAGCCCGCGAACGGTCATCGGGGCAAACCCCGGTGCCGAGATGCCCAGCTCGTAGCGTCCGGGAACCACCGCCGAAATGAAGAACCGGCCGTCGGCCGCCGACTGCCCGACGTGAACGTCGTCGACCAGCAGACGCGAGCGATCGGACTCACGCGACGGATAGAGCAAGGCGGACGCGTTCGCCACCGGCTTTCCCCAGGCATCGAAGATCATTCCAGCGGTCGCCACGCCACGGCTGAGCACCAAACGCAGCTCGTCGTTCGTTGGAGTCACGGTGAACGGCATGGCGGCAAAGCCGGGCGCCCGCGCGACCACTTCGTATTGCGGCGCGACCGGCAACCCTGAAAGAAGGAATCGACCCTGGTCGTCACTACGCGCTGCCACCGCTAGGGGTGGCTCGAGAAAATGATTGCGCGCCAGATCGGTGTGGACCTGTATTTCGGCGCCGGTCACCGGCCTGCCGTCGTCGTCAACCACCACGCCCATCATGCTCAGTGCACGATCGAGCGTCAGATCAACGTCGGTCGCGACATCGACGGCGGCGCGAAGACGACGATGGCCGACCGCCTCGACAAAGAGCTCGACATCGTCACGCGACGCCGGTACGGCCAAGCGAAACGCCCCCGTAGGGTCGCTCCACGCCACCCGGTCGCGCTCGTCGTCAAACCACACCAAAGCGCCGGCCAGGCCCTCCCCGCTCCCCGCACTACGCACCTGACCGGCAAGCTCTCGACTTTCCAGACGGACCACGTCGGCCTTCGAGCTCGCGGCGATCGGTGGTCCTAATTCGACCGTTGTCCAGGCACCATCGGTACCGATCAGCTCGACATCGAGACTGCCATCGGCGGGCCCGACGACCACCAGACGACCGTCCTCCCTGGTGACCCCCACCGGCCAGCGCCCGACTCCGACACGCACCGCCACACCCGCCACGACATCACCCGACGGGCCACGCACCTCGAGAGTCCGTTCGACACCCCGCGCCAGCCGAACCGTGTTCCGCCTGCTCTTTCCCGTGAACGCCATCGTCTCGACATGACCCGGCGCCCACACCACCAGCTCCACCCCGCGCACCGTCTCACGACTGATGCGGCTGACACCCGACGCATCGCTCCGACTCAGCTGGACGGCGGGAATCCAATCGCCAAACGACTCATTGCGCCGACTCCAGCGACTCGCCTCGGCGACTCGCACCCAGGCCCCCGGAATCGCCGCACCCTCGACGTCGGACACGCTCACCTGATGCTCGGTCGCCTTGGCGAGCGCCACGGTGGGCAGACTGATCGACTCGACGAGCAAAAGCGGATACTCCCAAGGCAAAAACCCCGCCGCCTCCACCACCAGGGTGTACGAGCCCGCCGACTCCCACGCCAGCTCGAAATGTCCGTCCTCGCCGCTGCGGGTCGCCAGCACCGGCGCCCCCCGCCACGCGCCATCTTCCGACGACGCGGCGTCCGTCGACACGGCGTCCGCCTGCTCGAAAGGCGCCGTCTCGTAAAGCGTTACCCGAGCCGCGCTCAAGCCCTGTCCCTGTGATGACACGACCCGACCGGATACCGCCATCTCGGCCCATGCACTCGGAGCCGAGGCGAACAAAACGAAAAGACAAACGATCCACCTCACCGACCATCGAAACATGTGCCACCTCATGATGCCTATACCGAGTTGTTCTACCGATCCGAGTCGTAGCTATGGGAAAAGCGGGGGACGCGCGCGCCACCCGCCCGTTTCATTAGCCTTTGCAGGCCGTGTCGTTACGGACACCTACCGGTCAGCGGACCCGGTGGGCCGATGATGTTGCGGTACTGCACCGAACAGGTCGCGCTTTCATCGGCCTTCGGGCCGAAATAGTGGATCGTCAGCGTGACGTTGGCGGTATGACCACCCGCGTAGAAATGGGTCGGCGCCTGGTTCGTGCTCCACGGCAGGGTGGTGCCATCACCGAAATCCCAGCTGAAGAACCAAGCTCCGCCGCCGCTCGAGCACGACGTCGAATCGAAGTCACAGGTACCCGACGGCGTCGAAATGCAATCCCAGTCGTAGCAGGGGGAGCGATACGTCTGAGCGCTCGCCGTGCTCGCAAACACCACGAGCGCAAACGCTGCGATCGTCAGGATCAGGACTTTCTTCATGTCTGTCTCTCCTTTGCTGAAGTGGACTCTGGCCAGCCGCGCACACAGTGTTCACGCGCTACACCGACCGCTTTGCGAATCAGCAAGAAGAGCAAGGCGAGTGCCAGACGATGATCGAGACGCTCAACCGCCCATGAACACGACACATCTCGCCACGATCGCGCCACGCTCCACCAACATCGAGCCCAACAACCCTGCACACCTCGTGCGCAAAATGATCACAACGTCGACATCACGACCCAGCCACTCGCGCCCGTGATCAAATCGTTCCCATGATCCACGTCCCCGACCTCGCCACCCGACTCGCACCCTTCTTCACCGTCAGGCATCGTCCGCGTGATCTGCTCAAGCTCGCCGAACCCCATCTGCAGGGCCCGGAAGGTCTCATGTCGTTGATCCAACCGATCCTCGAGAATGGATCACAAAGCGGGCTCGAAGCGATGCAGGTCGTACAGATCGATGGCTACGACGCCTGCGCGGCGCAGCAGGGCTGGGGGCTCTTCAATCCGACACGCAAGGTAGAAGCGTCGGCGTGGGCCTTCGAACGTTTCGTATCGGAAGACGTTCCCGGTCGGGTACACGCGGCGGTCGAGCGCGCGCTCGGATCACAAGCCGACCTCACCGCCTACGTGCTGCCGGCGGATCCAGCGCATCGCAACTTGATGGTGTGGAATCGTGGCCTATCGGGCTTCGGCGGCACGCCCGGATTCCTGCTCGCCGAGCTCTGGCCATCCGACGGCAACCTAGCGCGGCTCGACGCGTCGGTCACCCGCTGGGTCACCCTCGGTCGCCATTGGGCCGACCACCCACCGGCCGGCCCCCGACCCACCCTCGGCGAAATGCTCAATGCCGAACGCAAAGCGGCGCAACGCGTCGCCGAGCTCTGCCCCGAAGAACCCATGCCCTGGGCCTGCTGCTTTCGCACCCCCGACGACTGGCCCGCCACGCTCGACCACATCGCCTCGCTCTACGGCGTCGCGTCCTTCTCCAAGCTCGACACCAACGTCTACGCAACCGTCATCCAAGTCGGTAACGAGCGCCCACCCGAGCCACGACCGCTCGATATGGACGAGCGTGCTTACGTAGAAGAAGTGATCGACAGCGCGCGAGACGAAACCAGTCCGTCGATCATCGCCGCGCACCTCTACGGCGATGACATCGCGGCACGTTTTGGTCATGACGCGGCTGGCTTGCCTGCTTATGCGGGATTTGCTCTCTGAACAGAAGGTAGATAACCGCGAATCTGTTCACGAATCGGCCGGTCACGCAGCTCATAGTAGCGACGCAAGCGGATCGCCCGGATCTCTTGCATCATCGGATCATCCGGATAATCCCGCTCGACCTCTTGCTGGATAGCGTCGAGCTCGGCTTGAGTGAGTTGCTTCATGAAAAACCTCAGAGCTCTGGTGGTGCCACACAAGAAGGACGCCTCGCCCTTCAACCACAAACCGCTTGCCTGCCTATCCGGGGTTTGCTCTCAGCTGAGCCACTTGGCCAACCGCTGGCGCGCTTCTTCGTGAGACACGGTTTCGCCTGCATCGGCTTGGCGGAGCCCATTGTGGACCTTGTCGAGAAACTCACGCTTGTCTCGATCGCTGGCTTCCTCGACCGTGAGCGCTGCAACGCCGTTTTTGACCAAACCTTTGACCGCCATGGAAGAACGATAGCACTCGCGCGCGTTACGATTTCCATATGAAGCGCCTGCTTCTCGCCCTCTCGCTCGTCTGCCTCGCCTGTGCCGAACCCGCCACGGAATCGAGCTCGGCGGCTCACGCCTCGATCCCACCGACGCCCGCCGCCTCACCGCTCGGTGAGGGCTTCGCGGTGTGGGAGTCGAATCGCTCGGGTGCGTGGCGAATTTGGTGGAAGGGCCTGACGAGTGAAACGGCTCGTCAGCTGACTACGGACGAACCACCACGTCAGCATTGCTGCCCGCATCTTTCGCCCAACGGCACACGGCTCGCCTACATGAGCTTGGCGCCAGGTGAGGAGACCTATCCCCAGGATGGCGCGGAAGGCACGCTCCGGGTGCGGGATCTAAGCACCGGTGAGGAACAGGTCGTCGCCAAGGTTGCACGCACCTATTTCGAGCATCGCGCGGTGGTGTGGCGTGACGACAACTCACTGATCTACATCGACGGCGGTGGCATCACCACGCTCGCCAACGTCGACACCGGCGCGAGGCGCGTGCTGATCCGCGAGCCGGCGCCAGTACACGGCTGGCTGGTCGACCCGACGCTCAGCTGGGCGACCCCCGGTCTGCCGACCTTTTCTCCCTACGACGCCACCAATCAAAGCGTCTCAACCCGTCAACGACGTGGAGGCTGTCAACCGTATTTCAGCCACGACGGACGCTTCGGCTATTGGATCGCCGGCGCGGGCGGGCCGGTCGACCGGATTGAGCTGGCCACGGGTGAAGTGACGACCCTGCTCGCCAAAAGCGACTCGCGACTGCCCGCCGATCAGGGCTATATCTACTTTCCGATGGTGTCACGCGACGGTCGCGCCTTGGCGGTAGCGGCGTCGCCCGATCAGCACGATCACATGCGCTCGAATTACGACGTCTTCATCGGCCCCACCGACCCGGCGACGCTCGAGCTTCTGGCACCGATGATCCGGATCACCGACCATCCGGCAACCGATCGCTTTCCCGATCTCCACCTCGAGCCGCTGCCCCTCGGTCGACATGTCGGCGAAGCACCGCTCACCGTCGCTCTCGAAGCACCCGGCAAAGGCTGGACGTGGAGCGACGGCACAACCGGAAACACGACCGAAATCACCTTCACCGAGCCAGGAGCCTGGGCGATCTCCGCCCAGCGTGGCGACGAGGAACGCCGTGGATTGGCACTGATCCGCCCCAAGGCCGCGCCAACGCCGCTGCGCGCCACCATGGCTTCACCAAACGAGATCATCGTGACCTTCGACGAGCCCGTGCAAGCCGACGGCAAGGCAACACTCGACAATGGCCCACGAGTGACGGCGATCGAAGCGGGGCCATCGGCGAGCAGCCTCCGTCTCCAGCTCGCCCAGCCGCTCGAAGCCGACACCTCGCTCACCCTCGAACAGATCGCCGACCGTGCCGAGCCTGCCAACCTGCTCGCGCGCGCCACCCTCGACATCCGCCCCACCGCCTGGCCATCCAATCCCAACGGTCTCATCCTGCTCTGGGAAGACGGCGCCAGCGACAACACCTTCACCCACGATGGCCAAAACGTGGCCTCGGTCTTCGTGCCGCACGGCCGCGCCTGGTACGACCGGCTGCACTCGATGGTCCTGCGCGGTGGCTACTTTCTCGGCGACATGGCCACCATGGAACGCCTGCTCCACGGCGCCCAGGCCACCAACGAGCTCACCTTCTCCATGGTCGTCACCCCCACCACCCTCGACCAATCCGCGCCCATCTTCACCTTCTCCGCCGGCGCCAACGCCCAACGCAACCTCACCCTCGAACAGCTCGACGATCAAATCGTGCTCCGGCTCCGCACCGCCACCACCGGCCAATGGGCCAACCAGCCCTCCGTGCCCCTCGGCACCCTCCGCGCCGGCACCCCTATGCAAGTCACCGTGATCTATCGCGCCGGCCAACTCCAAGCGGTCATCGACGGCAAAAAACGACTCGAAAGCGACGCAATTCAAGACGGCTTCTTTCACTGGACCCCACGTCCCCTACTCGTCGGTGGCGAATGGCAAGGCGCCGCCTGGCAAGGCACCGTCCGCAACCTAGCGATCTGGAATCGCGCCCAAACCATCGACGAAGCCACCACCGACTACCGACAGCTCCGCGCCGCCCTCCTGCGTCGCCCGTCCGCGCCCCGTCGCACCGTCAACGCCACCCTCATCGCCCGCTCCGACCTCCCCACCCTCCAACAAATCGCGCCCTACCGCGAAGCCCTCGCCGTCTTCGAATGGCAAGCCGACGGCCAAACCCTACGCATCGCCCACCGCGTCCTCCACGACGCCCAGCCCCTTGCACCCGCCTCCTGGCAAATCGGTACCACCCACAGCCTCACCCTCGAACCCTTCACCACCCAACCCCAGCTCCAAGAGCTCTACCTCTCCGACACCCTCGAACGGAAATGGGACATCGAGCTCGATTATGGTCTTGAGTAACAGAAGCGCTCCAGTGAAAAAAGCGCTCCTTTGGAGCATGCTGCCCGACGCGTCGAGGTTCAGCTCTGTTCGAGCCTTCCAGATGCCATCCCCAGATCTCGGCGAGGTTGAACGCCTTCGAGAGCAACGTCAACACCTTGTTCGCCATTGCCGGCGTTTCGGCCATTTCGGTCCGCTCCCGAGCCTTCGACTCTTGGCGCGAAGTGAGCGTAGCAATGTAAGCCTGAAAAGAGCGGACCATTGCGAAGGCTGGCGTCCTCCCATCAACGTGACAGCACCGGTTCTAGTGGTATTCTATGGTCATGCTCTCAGCAGACAGGCTCAACTCTTCGAGCGCTATGTCGTTGCTCGTGGCATCAAAGTCTGGGACCGACATGTCCGTTGGAAATGCATTTTTGATATTCCAAGTTATGAGTAACACACTGCCCGCTTCGTCTGTCAAGCTGATAGATATGTCTTTTTTCTCCGGTTGATCACCTGAGATCGAAGACTTTAGCCATTCCCACAATTGACTCTGTGACGACACCATCCCGCACGATAGGGTAAACTCCACAGAGGTCTTTTGCCCTGTCATTCGAAAGAGTCCATCCATGCCATCTCTATAGTCAAAAGTCTCCCTACCCGACTTCAACCCAGATACTTTATTGAACGCCATTTGGTCTTGTCCCACGGTCACTTGAAAGCGATATGTTGGAATTGGGTAGCTTGTTTCGACTGATGCCATCGTACTCACTCCTCGCAGTCTTACGTATCTAGGGAATCGCTTCGACAGGCCCACCACGTGAGCGGCAGCAATGCGGCGTCGAGATTGTAGGGAGGATGTCGCGCTTTGGGCGCTGTCCCCCCTCCAGACTCGGGGCGGGGACGATCAGCAGCAGCGAGAGAAGCCCGAGGCTGATCACGTCCTCAACGTACCACAGTCACAGGGAGGACAGCGCGATCCAGTTTGGATCTCAGGGGCGGTCCGAGACTGTATCCTGGCAAATCGGTACCACCCACAACCTCACCCTCGAACCCTTCACCGCCCAGCCCCAACTCCAAGAGCTCTACCTCTCCGACACCCTAGAGCGGAAATAGGACATCGAGCTCGATTTTGGTCTTGAGTAACAGAAGCGCTCCAGTGGAAAAACGCTCGATTGCTCAGGTCTCGGCAGGCTCAAAACCTGGTCGAAGAAAAGGTGACGTCGCGTAATCCTCGCCAGACCCTCCTCGCATCGCCTGAATGCTATTCACAAACCCTTCAGCCGCCCGAAGACGCTCGGTCGGCGTCAAACTGAGCATCCACAGGATGAGACTGTCGTCGTCCGTAGCCTGATCGGCTGCTGGGGCCTCGCTGTCAGCATCCGTCGACCGGTGGCTTCTCATCAGATTCAACCTGTCTTGGTAGTTGGCCTAAGGAGACGTCCCGACACCAGAGAGCAGAAAGCCGTGATGCTCCAAAGACACCTAACGTGTAACCACTCCAGTGGCCAGCGGAACCGTGAAACGGGCGGAGCTATAGCAGAGGCTTTCTCGACCAGAGATGGATACAGATCGTGACCGTCAATGGTCAGTCGCGGCTGAGCGACCGCCGATTCGGGGGCGCCGAGATCTCGGGTCCCGCTGCGTGCGCCCGACGTCTCGATGATCCTGCGATGGAGCTCGACAACCTCGGTCAAGCTCAAAAGCCTCATCAGCTCAAACGCTCATAGAGCTCTTGGTTCTTGCCAAGCACATAGCTTTCCGCGCTGGCAAAGTCCTCCTTACGATCGAGCATGTCGACCACGGCAGCTTTCACCAGCACCTCTGGACTCACGCCCGATTTCTCGGCCTCTGAGTTGAGTCGCGCTGCCTGATCCTCGGAAATATCGATTGCAACTTTCATGGCCTGCCTCCTCTGAGAAAAGTATGCCATGAAGGACTTCAGAGGCCAAAGCTCCCAACCAACGGAGGCTCAGGCTGACACGCTCAACAGAGGCCAGACCTGCTCCAGGCCCCTGCCACCTCGGCTTTCGCCTCGGCTACAGAGGCTACATAGCCCGTTTGCCCTTGCCTGGGACT
>JBCDBH010000071.1:0-19662 GCA_039184055.1 Acidobacteriota bacterium | reverse complement strand
GTAGGCGAAGCCTTCTTGATCGGGGAAGTGCCGCACGAAGTTCTCTTCGGCGATCAACAGCTCGCTTTGAAAGATGCTCGTCGCCAGAGTGCCGACAATCCGCAGCTCGAGAGGCTCGCCGGTTCCGTCTTCGATCAGGAAGCTATCGCCGAGCTTTTTCTTGAGCACCCACTGCAGGGAGTTGGCGTCACCGATCGCCGGTATGACACCTTCACCGAGATCGTCCTGGAGCAGGGTCCAGGGGTTTTCGACGTCGCTCGCCGTGTCTTGAAAGCGGAACGCGGCGCGCTCGATCAGAGCCGGTGGCACACCGACCACCCGTGGCCGGGTGGGCTGGTAGAGATTGAGACAGCTGGTGTCGTCGCCGGGCAGAAGTCGGCAACCGAGAATCGACACGCCTTCCATCTCCGCGCTATCGCTTTCGGGAATACCGAGCTCGAAGCGTGCATCGTCGTCGTCGAGATCCTGATGAATCGGCACGTCGGCCTCGGCTACCAGAGCAAAGCCACCGGCGCCCGAATCGCGGCCCAGTGAGCCTCGGGTGGGGTCGATTTGAAAGGCCGCCACGGTGACGATCATGAAGGTCGCCACCGCGACCAGAGTCGTGGCGAGCACGCTCCGTCCGCGATTGCGCCCGCCGTTGCCGGCCGCGAGACGGAACAAGGCTCCGGCACCGGCGCGACCCCCGGTCGAGATCCGTGTCGAGGCGAGGAAGTACGCGAAGCCGGCGAGACCACCGATCAACACCAAGGTACCCACGAGCATGGTGGACATAGGGTCGATGGTGCGATCGTTCGCGAAGTCGCCGATCATCAGACCGATGCCGAAGAGCAAGCTGGCGAGAGCGATGGTGCGAGCACGTTTACCCGCTCCCGGATCGCGCGGCGGGGCCACCACGCGTCGTAGCAAGGAGGTGATCGGCACCTTACCGACCGAGCGTACGGTCCACCAGATGGTCGCCAAGACGACGAGTGTCGAGATCACGAACCCGGTCAGCACCGACGCGGGGGTGATGTGCAAGGCGAGCGAGGACGTTCCGACCGCCGGCTGCCACCAGGTATTGAGACC
This sequence comes from Acidobacteriota bacterium, assembly GCA_039184055.1. Taxonomy (GTDB): domain Bacteria; phylum Acidobacteriota; class Thermoanaerobaculia; order Multivoradales; family J023; genus JBCDBH01. The sequence continues at coordinate 18,594 of JBCDBH010000071.1, read as the reverse complement.
GGCGATCATCGCCGCGGCGTAACCCACCGCGCCGCCGATCCCGACCAGGCCACCGAGCACCGCGATGATCAAACCTTCGCCGAGCAGCTGACGACGGACCGAGCCGAGCGGATAACCGACCGCCAAGAGAAGACCGATCTCATCGGCGCGTTGCTCGATCGCCAAACGGAAGAGCAAGAGGGTGAGAAGGGCCGACGAGGCGATCAGGAACCAGCTGAAGCCGAGGAAGAGGCTGGCGAAATCGGTCGGTCCGGTGGCCGCTTCGAGGCCCAACTCTTTGACCGGTCGAAAGACGAGGCCAAACGCGGCGGGTGGCAGCTCGTCGAGCACTGCATCGCCAAACGTCGTGGCGAAGGTCCCGAGGTCCGTATCCGCTGGTGGCGTGATGTGAATGGTGTTCACCTTGCCCCAGCGGGTACGCCACAACTCCTGACCCGTCTCGAGTCCCACCCAGGCCTTCGGGGTGGCACGGTGGAGATCCCAATACTCTTCGTCGACCGGTCGGATCAGGCTGAGATCGACGGGAAAGGGGGGATCCCAATCGGCCATGTTGTCGCTATCGCCGATACCGGGAAAAGGCTGCACCACCGACGGATCGCCACCGAGAGCCTCGAAGCCGATGATCCCGGAGACGGTAAAGGTGTGCTCGACCTCGGTGAGCTGTTCACGAGCGTCGATCTCGAAGTAGGTCATGGTCAGCTCGTCGCCCACCGTGGCGTCGAGCTGCTCGGCGGCCCAGGAGTTGATCAAGATCTGATCGTCGGTGGGCAGGGGAGCGGCGGTACCGTCGATCAGGAGGAGCGGCGGTCGATCGTCCGAGATGTCGCCACCGAGGGCCGCGACCGATGAATAGGGCACGGTTGCCGCGCCGACTCGCAGCTCGTTGGCGATATACGTGAGGAGTGGACGCATGGTCGCGCCCGTCGAGCCCGCCGCGTCCTCGGCCGCCGAGACGATCGATGGTCGCAATACGAATTGATCGCTTTCCAAGGACAGACGATCGTCACCCTGGCGTAGCGACAGACCGAGATCTTCGAGGCGGAGAGCATCGCGCAGCGCGTCTTCGAGATCGGGGTCGTCGAGCGCCGTGCCTTCGGTCGTCACCACGAGCGCGTTGACGGTCCCTTCTTGCTCGAGGGCGTCTTGCAGCTCGTCCAAGGCGATGTAAGCCACCAGGGCTTGCTCTTGACCGATATCGAGATCGAAACGACCGATGCCTTCGTCGGCAATGATGGCTCCGACACGAAGCCGCACGGTTTCGACCACATCGCCGGTCTCCTTCCGACCGAGCAACGATGCCCTGGGCACTTCGCTCCAGCGCGCCAGGTTGAGGAGAACGTCGTCACCTTCGGTGGCATCGAGGGCGCGAGCCAGGGAGGCGTTGAGGATCACGGTCGGAAACGGGCCGTCCCGTTCGAGCGACGGTGTGTCGTCACGTCCGAAGAGGGTGAAGAAGCGTTCGTCGGCGCCCTGTACGTTGACGTCCGAAGCGCGTGAGCCGTTGTCGGCGTGCGAGAAGCTGCCCTGAAGGAGAATGGCCGGAGCGACGTCGTCGACCGCCAGACGGTCGGCGAGATCTTCGCCGACGAATCGTTGCGCGGCGAGCGCTTGGTCGATCCCTCCCAGACGATCGAGCACCAGGTCACGCAGGCTGCCCCGGACCGAATCGCCCACCAGGAGCGCACCGGTCAACACCGCCGTCGCGACCGCGGCACCCGCCGCGATCGCCAGATTCATCCGACCGTGATGCTTGAGACTCCGCCATACGGCGGTCACGACGTCGCCTCCACCAGACCGTGATCGTGAAGCTCGAAGCGACGGGGTAGACGTGCCGCCAGCTCCATGGAATGCGTCACCACCAGGGTGATCGTCTTCCTGCCGGTGAGGCTCTCGGCGCCGTCGTGGAGCTCCAACAAGAGCTCACCGACGCTCGTTGCCGTTTCGGGATCCAGGCTGCCCGTCGGTTCGTCGCAGAGCAGCAGGGTCGGCTGGTTGATCAGGGCACGGGCCACCGCCGTACGCTGTCGTTCACCACCCGAGAGCTCGGCCGGGCGATGGTCGAGACGGTGCGAGAGACCGACACGATCCAGCAGCGTGCGGGCACGATCTCGGGTGTCCTTATTCTCTCCGCTCGCATCACCTCGGTGTGCGAGGGTCGGAAGCACGACGTTTTCCAACACCGAGTAGTGCGGTAGGAGGTGGTGCTCCTGAAAGACGAAACCGATTCGCTGATTGCGAAACCGCGCCAATACCTTTTCCGGCAAGCCGAAAGGATCGATACCGTCGATCTCGATCGTGCCCGTCGATGGTTGTTCGAGGGTTCCGATCAGATGGAGGAGCGTGCTTTTGCCCGAGCCCGAAGGACCGGTGACGGCGATCGCGTCACCGCCGGCGAGCGTCAGGTCGACGCTACGCAAGACTTCGACCGACGAGGGACCCGTATCGAATCGTTTCGAGACCTCGCTGACTTCCAATGACACGGTCACGACTCCACCTCCTTCGGAGCTTCCTCGATCTGGTCGGCCAGGAATGGCGGGATCGGGATCGGCTCGAGCGTCGGACCGTCCAACGCACAACAGATCGTCGACAATTCCCCCTCGGCGATCAAACGTTCCCCACAGCGGATCGTGATCGCCCAGGTCAGCGAGCTACGCCCTTTTCGCTTCACCCGGACGAGAAGGTCCAAGACATCACCGAGCCGAGCCGGGCTGCGGTATTGACACGAAGCCGCGACACGAGGCCAGCCGATCCTTCGTCCTTGGTAGTCGAAGTGGACCGTGATGCCCAAGGCGGTCAGGAACTCGTGTTCCGCTGTTTCCATGAAGACGAAAAAGCGGGAGAAGTGGACGATTCCCGCCATGTCGGTGTCCGCGAACTCGATCTGTCGTGTCGTGTGCAGCTCGTACATGCAGCCGTTCTACCGCGATCGAGTGGGGCGGGGCAAGCCGCGTGACAGAGCTGTTACAGCTGGCGAGTCGGAGTTTCCTTTATCGACGACTCTTTTCGATCCCTACGATCGATTGCGGTTTCTGGTGATTGTGTCGCCCTGCACGGGTCGGTACGATTTAGTCATTGGTATTTGGTACCGTGTGACCAAATGTGAAAAGCGCTCGAACGGTAAAGGAGACGAGCATGACGACACGACGAAAAGTGGAACGGGTTCAAACCGGCGTTCGTCTGGAGAAGCGGTTGGTCAAGGTTCTGCGTGGCTTGGCCGAATATCTCGATATGCCGCTCGGAGATTTGATGGAAGGAGTCTTCCTCCATGTCTTCGATGGCAAGACACCGTTCTCCGAGGAGACACTGGCGAAGATCGAAGGTCTCAAGGAGATCTACGGGCTCGATCTCGACGCTTCCGACAGTCATCGGCTCTTTGAAGAGGAGAGTTGACGATGTCGACGGAAACCTCGGTCCAGGCCCCGGATCTCGACGATGACGCGTTGGTGACGGCGTTTCGACTCGGCGAGCTGGATCCCGCGAGCTTCGATCACGCGGAGCACGTCAGGTTGGGGTGGGCATGCTTGGAACGGATGCCCTTGCTCGAGGTCTTGAAGCTCTTTTCGGAAGGGCTCGGTCACCTGTCGCGGCGTGTCGGTAGGCCCGACCTCTACCATGCGACTGTCACGTGGGCATTTCTCTTTGTCATTCACGAGCGCCGGACCCGCACGACGATCGAAGACGAGCGGACGTGGCGGGGCTTCGCATCACGCAATCCAGATCTTTTATCGGATGGCAAAGCGGTTCTCGAAACTCTGTACCGACCCGAGACCTTGCGGTCTCAGGTTGCGCGGCAGACCTTCGTTTTGCCGGATCGACTCAGCGTGGCGTAGCGAGGTGACGGAATTGCCCAACGGAATTGTACTCATGTAGACAATTTGCCGTTTACACATGGTCAAGCGTCAATGCAAAATCTCTTTGTATGGCGGGCTTTTCCGTATTTTCCAATGGGAATGCGATCAAGCGCTATCTCCCGGAGTCAGCGCGTCGCATGATCAAGCGGGCTGCCGTGACCGCTCGGTACGGTGGTACCGGTCGCTGGTGCCCTTTGTGCGAAAAGTCTGCCCGTCGCAACAAGCCATTCGGACAACCGGAACGGGCCGAAGCGAAGTGCCCGTACTGTGGCGCGCTCGAACGCCACCGGTTGGTATGGCTCTTTCTCGAACGCTTCACGGATCTGTTTTCGCGACCCGGGGCACGGGTGCTCGACTTCGCACCGCTCGAGATTTTCGGTGAGCGGTTCGCCGAGTCACCTCAGATCCAATACATCACCGCCGACCTACACTTCTGGAATGTCGATCTGCGACTCGACATCGAGCGTCTGCCGTTCGCCGATCGCTCGTTCGACGTCGTGTACTGCAGCCATGTGCTCGAGCACGTGGATGACGACCGTGTTGCGATGGCGCATCTCAGACGGATTCTTCGCCCCGATGGCTGGGCGATCGTCATGGTTCCGATCATGGGAGAAACCACCGATGAAGATCCCGAGGTGACCGATCCGCTCGAGCGTATCCGTCGGTTTGGGCAGTCGGATCATGTGCGCGCGTACGGCCTCGATATCGCCACACGGTTACGCAATGCCGGTTTCGAGGTACGGGTTTTCGAACCCGGTGACGTGGCGCGCAATGGCGATGGCGAGCGCATGCAATTGCACGGTCGCGACGAATACCTCTTTTATTGCTCGCCCGTGTGACGGCCACCGCGTGGTGGACTCGTCGGAGGGTCGAGTCGACGGGTTCGCGTTGTCGCTTGCGACGACCATCGGAATTCGATCAAATGACGGCTCGTCTTTGATTTCAAGATCACCAAGATCGTTCGTCGTCATGAACGAAGGGTCAACCAAAGAAAACGAGCACGTCCACTATGCAGACTCCCTCTGTAGCGATTCTCGGCGCGACCGGACTCGTCGGTCGGACCATGGCGAAGATCCTCGAAGAACGTGACTTTCCCGTCGGCGAGCTGCGTCCGCTGGCATCGGCGCGTAGCGCGGGAACGACCATGCATTTTCGCGGTCGAGAGTTCACCATTCAGGAAGCCACTCCGGATGCGTTTCGCGGCGTCGATCTCGTTTTGTCGAGCGCGGGTGCTTCGGTGAGTCGTGCTTTGCTCCCCGCGGCGGCGGCGCACGGGGCCGTCTCGATCGACAATACGAGCGCGTTTCGCATGGAGCCCGACATTCCACTGGTCGTACCGGAAGTCAACCCACATCGGATCTCCGAGTACGGAGAGCGACGGATCATCGCCAATCCGAATTGCTCGACCATTCAGCTGGTGGTGGCGCTCAAGCCGCTTCACGAGGCTTTTGGCGTGAAACGTGTCATCACGAGCACGTATCAAAGCGTGTCGGGTGCCGGTCAAGCCGCCGTCGACGAGCTCCGGCGAACCACCGGCGATGTTCTTGCCGGTGGTTCCGGTGAGACCGATGTGTTCCCGAGCACGATCGCTTTCAATGCGGTGCCACACATCGATGTCTTCATGCCGGATGACGACACTCGGGAAGAGTGGAAGATGCGGGTCGAGACCAAGAAGATCATGGAGGCGGAGATCCCTCTGCACGCGACCTGTGTACGGGTTCCAGTTCTCGAGGCACATAGCGAAGCGGTCTGGGTGGAAACCGAGCGCCCCGTGTCGCCCCGCGAGGCTCGTGGTCTTTGGGCATCGTCACCGGGTCTCGCGGTCGTCGACGAACCCGCCACCGGCCGATATCCGACCGCGCTCGACGCGGCGGGACGAGACGAAGTCTTGGTGGGGAGAGTCCGGGTCGATCCGACGATCGAGAACGGGCTCGCCTTCTGGGTGGTCGCCGACAACCTGCGCAAGGGTGCGGCCCTCAACGCCATCCAGATCGCCGAACGTCTCGTTTCATGAAGATCACCGATGTTCGCGTACGAACATTCGGCGGCAAGCTCGAACAAGTCGGTCATGTGTCCAGAGGATGGTCGGAACGCCACGGGCTGCTTCTCGAGGTCGAGGATGAAAACGGCACCGTCGGTATCGGTGAAGCGTCTCCCTTGCCAGGCTATTCGCCGGATACCCTAGAAGACGCCGAACGAGATCTGCAGCGGTGGGCAACCAAGCGTATGCCTCCGATCAGCAGCGCGCCACCCATCGCGATCGCCGCCACCGCGACGTCGTGGCTGCGGTCACCCGCGGCACGCTTCGCGGCGGAAACGGCGATGCTCGATCTGGTCGCGCGACGCAGAGACGTAGCGTTGCCTCGTCTGCTCGGCGAGCCCGTTTCGGCTGTCCCGCTCGCGGCGCTGATCGATGGCGACGAGCCCGATCGAGCGGCGGCCCAGGCGGAAGCGGCCATTGCACGCGGGATCCGTACGCTCAAGCTTAAGGTCAGCGGCTCGACCCTCGGCGGCGATATCGATCGCTTGGCGGCGGTTCGAGAGGCGGTGGGTGAGGAGGTCGATCTGCGACTCGATGCAAACGGCACCCTCGACCCGCAAACGCTGGCCGGTGATCTCGACCGTCTCGCCACCTACTCTCCAGCTCTGATCGAAGAACCCGTGTCCGGGAAGGCCTTGGCGTCGGTCGGACGTTCGCCTATACCGATCGCCGTCGACGAGACCTTGCACGCCCCCGGTGGATTCGACGTGGCGATCCAGGCGGCGAGGCGAGGCTCCTTGACCACGATCGTGCTCAAGCCGATGGTGCTCGGCCTGGTGGCCTGTCTCGACACGGCGCGACGCGCGGCGGCATTGGGACTCGACAGCTATCTAACGCACAGCTTCGACGGACCGGTGGCGTTGGCGGCGGCGGCGACGGCGGCGCTGGTGATGCCACGACCCCGCAACTCGACTCCGCTCGCCTGTGGTCTCGATCGCCATCGTGGGCTAGAGGTGTGGCCGTCGACCGAGATGTCGTGGATCGAGAAGGATCGGATCGTCGAGAACCGGGAGCCCGGCCTCGGGATCACGTTTTGAACGATGAAACGATCAGGCTTTCTTTCTGTTTGCAGCAAAATCCCTGGACGCCTCGACGTGATGACAGGACGAATCGTGTTTCCGATAAGGTGACGCCAAAAGGATTGCCGTCGCACATCGTGGTGATGTTCGAGGCGTGCAATCAGGAGGAGTCCCCCCATGCGTCGCCACAAGAGTGTTCCGACTTTCATTGCTGTTGCTGTTCTTTTCGTCGCTCTTTCCGCTCCCGCCGCCGCGCTTCCGATCACCACCCCGGGTAGTTGGTTCGTGCAGATCGACTCAGCGGTGACTCAAGCCTTGACTTGGATCGGTCTGATCGAGGTGGAGCAAAAAGATGTCACCACCAACGAGGAGCGTGAAGAGAAAGGATACGACCGCGCGTCTCCGGTCATCCTGCCCAACCAAGAGTCAGTCTGAGTCGAAGCGATGAGCCGGAGCGGGTGTGGTTGCTTGATCGCGCCCGCTGCGTCTCACTCGATCTCAGAATGCACCACGTCTCGAAGCGAGACCGGATAGAAGACTGTGAACCGTGGCGGTATCGAGCCGGCCCTCTAGGCCCAAGGTGAGGAATTGCCGCAGCAGGTCGTGAACTTCACGATTCTCTTCGAGATGCTCGGCAAGAGGCATAGCGGAGTGGACCACGGTGTCGAGCTCCGAGCCACGGTCGTGGGTGACCAGCGTGTAAGCCTGTTCGAGCTTGACCGCGAAGAGATCGAGATAGGCCGACGTCTGTTCGAGAATCGACGCCGCCTGATCGAAAAGGTCGAGCGCCCGATCGATCTTGGCCGCGTCTCGATTGAGCATCGCCTCGTTCCACAGCAATTGTCCGAGCACCAAACCGGGCTCGTCACGCCAGTGGGCGCGAGCCGCGCTCGACGCGGCAATGGCCTCGTCGAGGTTGCCACGGTGTTGATGGTTGACCGATCGGCGCTGATCGATACCGGTAAGGTAGTGACGCTTCAGGCATTCGCGCGAAGCCGGTGTCGGGGCACGCGCGAACAAGTCGCGCGCGCGCTCGAGAAGCCGGTTCGAGCGTTCCCATCTCTGGTCGATCGACGCCAGCACGCCACGGCTCAAGAGCACCGCACCGCGACCGAAGTCATCGTCGAGATCGGCGAAGATCTCGCCCGCTTCGCGGAGCAGAAAGCGGCCGCGCTGCACGTCACCATTGTCGAGAACGAGATTGACCGTGGTGCACAGCAACCAGCCGCGTTGCTCGTCGAGATCGTGACGGGTCGTCAGCTCGAGACCGGCGCGTAGGGCGCGTGCACACTTCGCTTGTTGACCGATTTGTCGTGCCGCGGCCCCGAAGACGCCGAGCGCGCGTGCCGCCAGGTTCAGCACGACACGTCGTGGCGCGTTGATCGACGCCAGGAGACCGACGGTATCCGGGATCAGCTGGACGATGTCGTGCGGTGTCCGCAAGCGCTTGTCGTTGAGGTGGTCGAGCAGCCGATCGACGAAGAGCTCCTGACGCAGCAATTTCTTTTTGCGCAGTCGGCGACGCTGTTCGTTGCGGCTCAAACCGTCGAGCGAAGCGATCTCGGTGGCGCAGCCCGCGTCGTCGAGATGCTGTCTCGGTGCCCTGGGCTCGACCCGTTCTCCGTGTTCGAGCAAAGCGATCGTCTGCTCGATCTGACGCAAGGAGCGATCATCGGCGGCCGGCTCCTCGAGCTCGAGAAGCATGGCCTCCGGAGTCGGGCTCATCTCGAGGTTGCGTTCGAGAAAGCTGTTGGGGTCGACGCCGAGACCGAGCACCGCTTCGAAGAAGGCATCTATGCTGGGTTGCCAATGGCCGGCGGCAAGGCGGCGCAAATAGCCCGGGCTGCGGCCGATGCGGGACTCGGCATTGCCGATTTGACCGTGACGGCGGTCGAGCTCGCGGCGCAGTCCATGCTGAAGACGACGACACAGTTCCTCGGCACGGCGTTGTTCGATGTTGCTTTCTTCGAGACGCCTTCGCGAGTCACTGAGTCGGTCACTCATGATCTAGATTGTAGTGGTTATCACGTGACTTGTGGCGGAAAGTCTCGATGAAGACACGATTGGCGATACGATCCAAAGAATGCACGGTCGCAACCGGAAGATCGCGAGCGCACAGGCACGGGCGGAAACGAGCCTATCGTTGCGTACGGCCGCCGAGACCGTGCCCGATCGAGCGGCTCTGATCACCCACGAAAGGGTCGTGTCCTGGGCCGAGCTCGCGAGCATGGCTCTAGGAACGGTACGCGAGGTCCAACGGTCGCCATCAATGACTCCCGTGGTCGTCAGAGCGGGCCTCGACGTCGAGAGCTTGGTGTTGATCCATGGGCTCATCGCGACGGGGACGCCGATGTTGCTTTTGCATCCACGCGCCAAGACCAGCGAGAACGAGCGGATCATCAGCGCTTGCCAGGCGATCGAGGGTCCTTTCGAAGGCGTCGATTCGAACCGTCATCGGGTGCTCGAGACGCTGCCCGATGACGAGCGACCTCTCGCCATCATCCCGACCTCGGGAACTTCGGGTGCGCCGAAGGGCGTGGTGCTGAGCCGACGCGCGTTTGCCGCCTCGGCACGCGCCAGCGCAACGAATCTCGGTTGGCGTGAGGATGATCGCTGGTGGTTGACGTTACCGTTGGCCCATGTCGGTGGTTTGTCGGTCGTCACGCGCTGTCTGCAGGCTCGACGCCCGATCGTCCTCGAATCAGCGCCGCGCTTCGACCCGTTGTGGGCGATCGATGTGATCGAGCGGCAACGCGTGACGCTTCTTTCCCTCGTGCCGACCATGTTGGAACGCCTTCTCGATCACGATTGGCGTCCCCCCTCGCACCTCCGCGCGGTGCTCGTGGGTGGCGCGGCATCGAGCCCGGCTTTGCTGGCTCGGGCTCGACAGCAAGGTGTACCGGTTCTGACCACCTATGGACTGAGTGAAGCCTGCTCGCAGGTGGCGACCGAATCACCCGATGACCAGACGCCACGACCGCTACGAGGCTGTGGTCGGCCGCTTCCTGGAATCGATGTGCGGATTGCCATCGACGGGGTGATCGAGATCGGTGGACCTACCTTGTTCAGCGGTTATGCGCCGAGTGGTGGTGAGTCATGGACGGCTGACGGCTGGTTGCGGACCCGAGACCTGGGGACATTCGATGCGAATGGCATCCTCCGAGTTCTGGGCCGAAGCGATTCGACGATCATCACCGGGGGTGAGAACGTCGTCCCTGGAGAGGTCGAGACCGTGCTCGAAGCGCATCCGTCGGTGAGGAGCGCCGTGGTGGTGGGAGTTGCCGAACCAACGTGGGGACAGTTGGTGACCGCGACCGTCGTGTTGGCGAGCTCGACGACCGACACCGACCAGCCTGATCTCGTCCTTTGGTGCCGTGATCGCTTGGCATCGTTCAAGTGCCCACGTTTCGTGGCGATCCGTGAGAGCCTGCCGCTCGGACCCACCGGCAAGGTCGATCGACGTGCCGTCGCGGAGTGGATGCGCTCCCGCGTCGCTGGCGATCCGAATACGGATGCTCGACGATGAAACCCTCGACCCCGATGAGACCCTCGACCCGATGAAGCGCATGACCCGATGAAGAAGGCCACCCTTACCGGCATTTTCATTCTCCTCGCCTGGTGCGCCAGTCTCGAGCTGCGTACTCCCTTCTTCTTTCTTCAAGACGACAACGCAACCTACTTTTTGTCGGCTTACGCTCACAATACGCGCGCCCTCGACCAAGGGGAGTTGGCGCAGATCAATCTGCATCAATACCTCGGACAGAGTCATCTCGGGGCTGGTCAGACCGCCGTGCTCTACCCACCGGTCTATGTCGCCGCTTGGGTGGCGCGAGGGCTGGGTGATGCGCGCTGGATGATCACGCTGCTCGTGATCGCGCACCTCGTCGCCGCGATCATCGGTATGGCGATGCTCTTGCGTAGCTGGCGTGTACCACCGTGGTGGGCGATCGGTGGTGGTCTATGGTGGGCGACCTTGCCGTTCGTATCGGTCGCGTCTCGAGGCTGGGTCTTCATCGCGTTTCTGGCGGCTCTCTTGCCGTGGAAACTGTGGTTGCTCGACCGACTGCTCCGACGAGCCGACCCGCTCGGATTCGTGGCGTTGGCGGCGGTCAACGCTCTGACCCTCCTGCAAGGGCATGTGCAGTGGGCCGTTATGGCGGCTCTCTTCGACGTGCTCTACGTCGTGTTGATCTGGCTCATGTCGTCGGCGTATCGACGCCGCTGGCGCGGTGGGCTCGCGGTGTTGATGGCCCACGGTGTGGGAGGACTGCTCGCCGCGCCGATGTTGTTGCCGATGATCGAGGTCGTGATGCGATCGGCGGATCGCGCCACGGCCCTGGCCAGTCGAGATGGCTTGGCTTTGCCGATGTCACCGGTCGACTTCTTGCTCGGGCAGGTCTTCCTTTTTCGATCGGGGGCAGCGCATCAGGCATCGAGCGCCATCTTCTATCTCGGCCTTCCCATGCTGGTAGTCCTCCTCGTGGCGATGCTTCCGCGTCATTCCAGGAGCATGTCGGTGGACGACGCCCGCGCCCGCGCCCTGACGTGCCTTGCGTTCACGGCGCTCGTTCTCGCCACCCCGGCCCAGGCAGTGTTGCGCTCGCTGCCACCTTTCGACCTTTTTCGCTGGCCGTTCAAATACATGCTCTTCGCGGGCTTCTTCACGGCAGTCTGTGTGGGTCTGACGTTGCCGCGTTGGGCACGACGAGGCAGCATGCTCCGCAAGGTGACGCCATGGATCCTGATCAGCGGGATCGGTGTCCATCTGGTGCTGTCGTTGCATCCCGACACGTCGAGGGCGTTTGGACGATTCACCCTCGATCGGTCGGTGGAGCAGCTAGGCACCGACACGGCAGCGGTACTCGATGCCGAAAAAGGGCGCGTGATCTCGCTCTGGCAATCGGTGTCCGAACCCGAGCTGTCTCGTCATCTGACCCATCAATTCGCCACGCTCGCCGAGGCCAGCCATCTCGGTGGCTACGACCCTTTGATCGCACGTGTCAACAAACGCCTGGCCCTAGGTCTCGAATACTCGAATATCTATCGGTTCGAGCTGACACCCGGGCGTCGCGATCACCTCGACCGCTGGGCAGTGCGCTGGTGGCTGGCTCCACCTCGCTATGCACACGTTCTCGATGCATTTCCGGAGGTCGAACGTCGCCATGTGGACGACTCGTTGGGCGTATGGGAGAACCTTCGAGCACGGCCGCTGGTGATGTGGCGTGATGATCCGTCGCGAACCGTTGTCGCGGACTGGGGCGTCAACGGGGTGCGAATCGCAACCTATGGAGGAGCCGGTCAGCTGATGATCGCGCTGGCGCCTCTGCCCTGGTATTTCTGGTCGGCGGATGGCATCCCCATGGGGGCGGTCACGTGGAGCGACGAGGAGCAGATGGTGCTCGACATCGCACCCGGAACCCGCGAGGTGACGGTGCGCTACGAGAGCGTTCCGTTTCGCATCGGAAGCACCGTCGCCACGACGACGATGATCGGTCTTATCGGGCTCGTCTGGTTGGCGTATCGGCGCCGACGCAAGCTCAGCGATCGAGCTTGAAAGAAATGACGATCGTCGTCCACATCGATTGCGGCGCGCCGTCACGGGTAGCTGGACGAAAGGTGGCCCGCCGTGCCGCCGTGATCGCCGCCTGATCGAATCCAAAGCCTGCCTCGCGTTTGGAGATGGGCTCGGCGTCTCGGACTTTGCCATCGGTACCGACCAGTACCTTGATCAGCACGGTGGCTTCCCGTTCCATGCGTTTGGCTTGAGGTGGGTAGCGTGCTCGCGGTAGATCGACCAGCTCGGGTGGTTTGACCTCGACCGCTGCTGGTGGCGCGGGTGTCGTCACCGTCGGTGGTGGTGGTGGTGCCGTATTGGCCGCGGCGACCGTATCGGTCGGGGCGGGTTCGGTGGGCGAGGCTGACGAGCTCGTTGTAGCCGGTGTCGGGGTGGCGGCGCCAGCCGTGGGCTCTGTCGCGGCCGGCGTCGCTTGGTCGGGCTCGGGCACGTCGGTCGCCGCGTCGTCGGTGGCCGCCGTAGTGTCGGCCACTTCGGGTGCCGCGGCGGGCTCGGAAGCGCTCGCCGGGGGTGCCGCGGAAGGCGTTTCACGTAGCTGTCGGATCGATTCTTCTTCGAGGCGTCGCGCTTCCTCGAGCTGAGCCTGCAGGTCTTCCATCTGGCTGCCGAGCTCTTCGGTCAGCCCTTTGCGCCGCTCTTCGAGCATGCGTTCGAGAGCATCTAGACTCGCGGTGTCGACCTCGGGATCCGAGGCCGCCGCTGGATCACCCTCGGTGTCGAGCTCGGTATCGAGCTCCTGGACGACGGGTGGGGTCGTCGTCGGGGCTGGCGTCGACGCGGTGGACTGCACGGCGACCGTGGGAGCCGCGGACGGGTCGTTCTTTCCCGAGAAGAGAAGCAAGACCGAGATGACGCCGACGGCGAGTGCGAGCAGCGCGGCCGCGACCAGCCAGAGCCGGCTTCTCGAGCCACTCTTTGCAACGGGGCCACTGTCGAGCGGCGGGGCAGTCGTGGGGATAGGGCCGGTGGTGGCTTCACCGGGCACCGAAGGCGGTGGAGTAATCGGAATTTGGGTGCTCGAGATCGGGGCGATTTCGACGTTCTTTTCGTCTTCGAGCTCGGCTTCTTCGCGCCGGATCTCGTCGCGGAAGAGGTCGTGAATGAAGAAGGCGAGATCGAAATTGGTCGCCTTGACCTCGGCGTCGAACATCCACTTGCTGAGCTCGCGATGCCAGTCCTCGGCGTTGGCGAGGCGTGATCCGGCGGGAGCCAAGCTGTGAGCGAGGAGCGCCGTGAGACCTTGGTCGAGCGCTTCGCCGTCTTGGTTGCTCAGGCGTCCCATCGCGTTGGGATCGACCGTCTCGGGAGGGGGCGAGCCCGTGGTCAATTGCCACAAGAGGGCGCCGAGACCGTAGACATCATCCACCGGGCCGGGTGTTCCTCCGTTCCGCACCTCCGGGGAGGTGAAGACGGTCAGCTCGGTGGGGAACGTCTCGACATTGGCCGCGAGCGCACGACCGTGCTCGAGTCCGAGCAGTCGAGCTTCGCCTTCATTGGTGGCAAGGACCAACGGAGGCACCAAGAAACCGTGGCAATTCGGTGCTTCGGTGCGTTGATGCAGGATGGCCAGACCCTTGGCGAGCCGCTCGACGATCAAGACACCGTGCTCGGTGGGGAGCGATTGGAAGCCGGTGGTGGTCCGCTCGAGAAGTTTCACCAAATCGGGCCCGGTGGTGTAGTCGTAGGCCGCCCACGCAAGCTGTTCGAACACACCCGTGTCGACCGCCGTGGTGAGTCCTGGTCCTCGTACCTTTCCCGCCAGGTCGGTGTCGGCGGCGCTATGGAGCCGCTGTCCGCCGAGACCGGAACGCGCGAAGATACGCAACAAGACGACGCGGCGCACCATGTCGCCTTCTAGCAAACCGGCACGATACGTTTCTCCGAGGGTGTCCTCGGCCAGCTTTTTGAGCAGGACGTAGTTCCCGAACCGCGTATACCCAGTCATCGTTGGCTCCGTCGGTGATCGGCTGAGTCGCCGATCGATGAAGAATCGATGAACCTATGAGATCGCGCGCCGGCTTGACTGTCAACCGAAAACGACGCTCACAGCACAAATCTTTGTGCTGGAACGCCGTCCTGGTGAGGTGCAGGTGGGAAGGTTCAGAGAAAGAGTATCGGTCCGCCGATGACGGTGGCGACCGCACCTGCCGTCCAGGCGAGTGAAGGCGTGTAGAGCTCACGAAGGAGCATGAGGTCGTCCATCAAGACTGCGAGTCGGGAATCGCGCATATTTGACTCTAATGCAAGCCTTGTGCCGCCTGCCGAAGCCGTGAATCGTGTCCTGGGAAGAACGAGCCGTCCCCATCGGGTGACGTGTCGCGTCACGAGACGGGGACGGACGTGCTCGATCAGAGGTCGAATTCGACACCCTGGGCGAGCGGAAGCTCGGCTCCCCAGTTGATCGTGCAGGTTTGGCGACGCATATAGGCCTTCCACGAGTCCGAACCGGCTTCGCGACCGCCACCGGTGTCTTTCTCGCCACCGAATGCACCACCGATCTCGGCGCCCGAGGTGCCGATGTTGACGTTGGCGATTCCACAGTCGCTCCCGGTCGCTGACAGGAAGCGTTCGGCCTTGCGGAGATTGAGGGTGAAGATCGCCGATGACAGACCCTGTGGCACCGCGTTGTGACGGGTGATCGCTTCGTCGAGATCGTCGAACGTCAAGGCATAGAGCAGAGGGGCGAAGGTTTCCTCGCACAGGATGTCGAGATCACGGTCGGCGCGCACCAGCGTGGGCTCGACGAAGAAACCCGGACGATCGAGGCGGTTGCCACCGTACAAGATCTCACCGCCCTCGGCACGCACCTGATCGAGCGCGCTCATCATCGAGTCGATCGCACCCTGATGAATCACCGGTCCCATGAGCGTGGAGGCGTCGAGCGGGTCGCCGATCCGAATCGAGCCATAGGCGCTGACCAGTTTCTCCAGGAACGGCTCGGCGATCTCGCGCTCCAAGAACAGCCGGCGGTTGGTCGTGCAGCGTTGACCCGAAGTACCGGCGGCGGCGAAGAGCACGGCGCGCAAGGCGAGATCGAGATCGGCGTCGGCACAGACGACGATGCCATTGTTGCCACCGAGCTCGAGCAGCGAGCGACCCATGCGTCCGGCGACGACTTGACCGACGGCACGCCCCATACGCACCGAGCCGGTGGCCGAGATGAGCGGCATCCGACGATCGGCGGCGAGGGTCTCGCCGATGTCACGACCACCGACGACGAGGTTGAAGATCGGGGGTGCGTCGTACTCTTCGAGCACCCGCTGGGCGATTTTCGTAGTGGCGACCGCGGTGAGCGGCGTGACCTCGGAGGGCTTCCAGATCATCGAGTTGCCAGCCACCGCGGCGACCGTGGCGTTCCACGCCCACACCGCGACCGGGAAGTTGAACGCGGTGATGATGCCGACGGGGCCGAACGGATGCCACTGCTCGTACATACGATGGTCGGGACGTTCCGAGTGCATGGTCAAGCCGTAGAGCTGGCGTGACATACCCACGGCCAGATCGACCATGTCGATCATCTCTTGCACTTCACCGAGGCCCTCACTGAGGACCTTGCCCATTTCGAGCGTCACCAACTTGCCGAGAGCTTCCTTGTGCTCCCGCAGGGCTTCGCCAAGCGCCCGAACCACCTCGCCCCGGCGAGGCGCGGGCCAGGTGCGCCACGCTTCGAAGGCTTTGACGGTCGTGGCGGCGACACGCTCGTATTCAGCGGTGGTGGCTTGGCGCACGGTTGCGAGCGTTTCACCGGTGGTCGGGTTGATCGACGGCAGGAGCTCACCGGTCGTGTCGATCCACGAACCGTCGAAAGCTCCAGGGTTTTCCGCGTCGACTCCGAGCTCGGCGAGGAGAGAACGGACGACGTCCGAGTTGTGTTCTTGCATGATCGAGTTCTCCATAGGGGCGTCGATGCCACCTTTGTTTTCATCGGAACGATGAGGATACCGCACGTAGAATGCTTCGATGAGGCTCGACTCGATGACCGCGTGCGTACCGGCACTTGCGTTGCTCGTCACCACGGCCTGGAGCGGCACGGCCAGCGCCAATGAATGGGGTGCGCTGGTCAACGGTGGAGCCTGGTTGCTCCTGGCCTGGAGCGGCGCGTACGCATGGCGCGATCCACTCGATCTCGGAGATCGACGCTGGATCGTAGGGCTCGGGGTTCTCCTGGTCGTGATGTCGAGCGTTGCGTCACCGGCGCTTCGTCCGGCGTGGCCGATTCTCGCTCTTTTGCCGGCGATCGTGCTGACTCCGGCTGGCGTGGCGCGGCTCCTGGGCTCACCTTTCGACAACACGGTTCGCGACAACACGGTTCACGACGACTCGATCCTCGACAGGGTGGGGCTGCCGGCGATCTCCGCCGTCGCGGCGGTCATCGCTCTGATCGGTGTCATCGATGCGGTGCGTTTTCCCGAGGTGGGCGCGACCGCACCGGTCGGTCATCACAACCTCTTGGCTTTGTGGCTGGTCGGCATCCTTCCGCTCGCTCTATTACCGAGCCGCGACGCCGGGTGGCGGCGCGTGCTGGCGGTGACATCCGGAGTCATCGTGCTCGTCGCGATCGTCGCCACGCGGTCGCTCTCCGGATTGATCGGCTTGCTCGTGATGGGGCTGATCTGGGGAAGTCGAAGACATCCGAGGATGACGGTTGGCGTCGTCATGGGAATCGTCTTTCTCGCCTCGCCGCGTGTTGCCGATATCGCGGCCGACTCCGATATCAGCACATTGGCTCGAGCAGGCTATCTCGAGGCGGGTATCGAGATGGTCGAGGAGCGTCCGTTCTTGGGTTGGGGACCGGGTACGACACCGTGGCGGCTCGGTGCCTTTCATCAGGCTGAACCGGGAGTGAACCCTCCGGGTGAGGTCGTGGCGGACCCGCACAACTTCTGGTTGCGTTTGATGATCGAGCTCGGGCTCGGTGGAATCGTGTGTGTGGGTCTAGCTGCTTGGTGGTGGTGGCGCCGACCGATCATCGAAAACACGGTAACACGCGCCTGCACGATCGGTCTGGTCGGTTGGGTAGTGGTGGCTTCGTTGACCCGACCGATGGCCGCTCCAGCGACCCTCTTTCTCGTTGCCGTGATCATGGGTGTCCGTTTGACGGCGACCGAACGCCGCATGGCCACCTCATCGCCTGCCACCGGGTCCTCGAGCCGCGAATGGAAGTGGGTGCGGCTCGGCACGGTGGCCGCGACTCTCACGCTCGTACCGCTCTGGGGAGCCGGGCTGGCGTGGCGTCTCGCGCCGACCTCCACGTTGGCGCTCGACCTCGACGCCGGCATGCCGTTGTACCGATGGGTCGTTTCGCGGGACTCGGACCAACCGTCCCGGGCTGCCGAAGACGCTCTCGATGCCGCGCGACGCGCACCTGGGGTCGCCGCGCTATGGCTCAGCGCGGGTATCGCTGGACAGGCCGCGCAAGCGCCGTGGGCGACCGAGGCGTTGGTCCGTGCGTGTGAGCTCGATCCGCTCGGGGCGGTGGCGCCGTTTCGCCTGGCCACCCACGGTGATCCCGAGGATCCGCGAGCGGTTTCATGGGCGGCGCGCGCGTTGGCGAGCGAGCCGCTACTCGTTGCGGCGGCGATCTGGCAACGACCGGAGAGACAGCTCATCTACACCGAGGCGGTGGCACGTCTCTATGCTGACGATCGATTGCCGCTGGCCTGGAGGGATGAGCTGGAAACGAGCGCTCGCCGCATGAGGACGACGTCCGAGCAAACACAGTGGCTGGTGCTCCGCGCGGATGAAGTCCCAGCAACCTCGGTCGCACGTCATGTCTTTCATCGATCTTCACGGCCCGTTCCAATCATCGAGATCGAAGTACGGGTCGACGTGTTGCCCGTTCCCTGGTCTTTGGCGCGAGACCGCGCGACACCCAGTTTGTTCGACGGATCCGCGTGCACGCTCGGTCGCACCCCATGAACAGAAGTTCAGAATGGAGAAAAATGACAAACGACGCGGTATCCACCGCGTCGTTTGGTTCGAGCCTAGGAGTGCCCGTCGACTGGGGTAGGTGACTCGCTACATAGGAGGTTCGAGCTCGAACGCCTCGTAATTCTTATTGATGAAACCTTCCCATTTCTCCGGAATCTCTTCCTCGGGGAAGATCGC
>JBCDBH010000070.1:0-19693 GCA_039184055.1 Acidobacteriota bacterium | reverse complement strand
CGTGAGTAGCGGCTCGGCGGTGACGGTCAGCGACACCTCGCCCGCCGCCGTGAATTTGATCGCATTGCCGAGCAGGTTGACCAACACTTGCTCGAGGCGTCCGGCATCTCCGACCACGCGTCGCGGACATTCGGGCGACACGGTCGCCCCGAGCTCGAGATTCTTGTCGGTCGCCGCCAGAGCCACTTGTTCGAGACTGGTATCGATCACCTCACCGAGATGAAACGGCGCCTCGGCGAGCTCGATCGTCTGCGACTCGATCTTGCTCAGATCGAGGATGTCCTCGACCAAGCGAAGCAACGTGCTGCCGCTGGCTCGGATCCGTTGAACATGTCCATGCTGCTGCTCGTTCAGTGGCTCGTACTCGAGCAACTCGGCGATCCCGATGACCGCGTGCAACGGTGTCCGGATCTCGTGACTCATATTGGCGAGAAAGAGGCTCTTGGCCTCGGCCGCCTGCTCAGCGGCATGTTTGGCTTCGCGTAGCTCGGCCTCGGCCTGTTCGCGCTCCGCGATCTCTTGACGCAACGCGGCGGTGCGCTCTTCGACCCGTAGTTCGAGTACGGAGTTGGCGCGTACCAGTTCGAGACGAGCGGCCCGCAGACGCGTCGCCATGGCGTTGTACGCCACACCGAGCTCGACCAGCTCACGGCTGCCACGCGGATCGACTTGTTGATCGAGATCATCCACCGCCACGTGTCGTGTCGATACCGCCAGCTCCCTGAGCGGCTCGACCACCGAACGACTCACGCGATGCGCGACGAAGGCACCGACCAACGCCGCCAGAAGACCCAGAAGCAACGCTTGTCGACTCGCGGCGACCATCTTGTTCTCGAACGCTTCGGTCGACAAGGCAATGGTCACCGCGCCAAAACGTTGTCCGGACACCACGACCGCCTGCCCGGCGAGCAGTTGGCCGGTCCGCCACTCGAAGGTAAAGCCTTCGTTATCGAGCAACCGTCGACCGACGGGATCGATCTCGAGGCTGCGCACTCCGCCGGGATAGGTCGAATCCGCCAGCAAACGGCCGTCACGATCGTAGAAACGCGCCTCGGCCACCTGATCGACCCCCGACAATTGAATCGCGGTCTCTTTCAGCCGATCGACCCGCGGCTGATAAAGATCGTCCGCCGCGGTGACGGCTAGCGATCCGACCATCAATGCGGCCTGTTGCTCGAGCTCGCTACGAAAGGCCTTGCGATCCGCCTGGATCGACAACACCGACACCGTCGCCACGACCGCGACGAGGAGCGTCGAAAAGACGATCGTCATCATGGTGGCCAAACGCCACCGATGCCAAAATTTCACCGATCGGACCTTCCTTCACCACTCACTCAGGCAGTATGGCGACACGGGCAGCTCGGCCCGGCGCTCGGCTCATCGACATTCGTTGACCACATGCCTGGTCTTTTTTCCCCTAGCAACAGACCGGATCCACGGATTGTAGTACGCTCCAAAGCGCTCGGAGCTGAAATGAATTGGGCAATTTCGAAGATGCCACGCAGCATCGAAAAATCTCTCCATCTTCGCCGATTCCACTACTGGACACTCTGTCTGTTTCTCGTGGCCTTATGGGGCTGCGCGGCGCCCTCTTCCGATCCAGACGCGATTGACGCCGCGACCGCACCCGAGACTCTCGGATCCGACACCCTCACACTCACCCTGGGAAAAATCTCCGACGAGCCACGCGGGAAGATACGTGATTGGCAACCGCTGGCCGATTACCTGACCGAGAACCTCGACGGGGTCTCTTTCGACGTCAAGATCGCTCCGGACGACCTCACCATGGCCACCTGGCTGCAAACGGGCGAGGTGGACCTATTCTTCGACAACCCGTTTGCCACCGCATACGTGCAAAGCCGCTCACCAACCCACTTCTTGGTGAGCCGGATCAAAACAGGCCCGGCGGAAAAAAAAGGAATCTTCGTGACCGCGAGCGACAATGGAGTCACTTCGCTCGACGATCTCGTGGGACGTGTGATCGGTCTCGAAGAGCCAGAATCGGCCTCCGGGTATTACTTACCCATCGCTCACCTGCGTGACAGGGGTTATCGACTCGTCGAGGTCGTGCGCAATGCCCTGCCCGGCACCGACGAGATCGGCTACGTCTTCACCTTCGACGACGACAATACGATCGTCGAGGTGCTCACCGGGCGTCTCCTTGCCGGTGTGATCGACAGTCGAGATTTCGAGGCGTTCCGCCAAGCGAACCCTGACCAGCTGATCGAGATCGCCACCACGGCGCCCATTACCCGCAATCAGCCGGGGCTCGTCGGCCCCGCGGTCAACGAAGAGCTCGGGGAGCGTATCCGAGAGCTCCTCGTCGAGCTCGACGGCTCCGACGTCAACCCTGCCGGCCAACCGATCCTCCCCCGCAAGACCGCGCGCTTCGCACCCGTATCGGATCAGGACAAAAAAATAGTCGAGCACCTGTCACGGTGGCTCGACCAAAATGATTCGTGAGCTCGCGGCAGCGCTGGCAAAGCACGCGACCGCCGGTGTGGTGTCTTCGCAGGTTGATGAAAAACTCCGCACACCGTCTCGCGGCGGGGCAGCACGATCTTCTTCGTTCTCGCTCCTCGAGAATACTCTGTATTCCCTGCGTCGCGATGCCTTGAATCTCGCACCGCCGCGCTCGCGATACGGCACACGGGCTTTTTTCATCAACCTGCTACTAGAGCGCGTCGACCGGAGCGCCTAGCGAAAACGTACCCGTCTGGCGCTCGCGCCCCTCGGTCGTCTCACGGTGCGTACCTTTGAGCACCCCGTCGACAAACTCGCCAGAGAATGTGAAAGTCCGCTTTTCCGTATCGTTCAGCACGGTCCCTTCGACCTTGCCCGAGGTCAAATTACCCGTGGCGGTACCTTTGTAGATATACGGCTTATTGCGAAAATCGAAATTGAACGACACGTCCCAGGTGTTCTCACCCGTGGCGACGAAAACGGCCTTGAGCTCGTCCGATACGCCGCGCTCCGTCCACACATACTCCCCTACCAGGGTCTTCTCCTCGCTACCGGTCACCATCAAAGGCAACGCCATCAATCCGACGAAAAGCGCCAAAACAACTCTACGCATACCACTCTCCTTATGGCTCGAAACCGATCGACGTCGCACATTGCCACGTTTCTCTTGATGGTACGACACGGCGTGAAAACGAGTTTGCCCCGATGACCGACTTCACGGTGGGCCATCGAGGCAAAAGTGTCAACGACTACGCGTCACGGACAGGTGGCGAACGCCAGCGTGTCACTCACCGCCGCCGCCATATTGCCTAGCGGGTTGGTGTATTCACGCACGGTGTTGGTGTTGAGATCCGTGACCGTGACCGTGAAGCCCACCGTCGTCGCACCCGAGAGGTAGACCCAGTAGTGGTTGTTGATGTCACAGGCGTCGAGCACCTTGACGATCATCTCCCAGTTGCCCGGATCGAAGAAGTAGAGCAACGCCGAGTCGTCGGTTTGATCGATCAGACGACCGAAGCCCGAGTTGTTGTCGAAGTCGGTCCAATCCACTTCGACCTGAAAACGATCCTGCTGCAAGAGGATCGTCGTGCTGTCGGCCGAAGCCAACGAACCGGTGTTGGGTGCAATGTCGGTCGCTTCGTCGATCGTACCGATCACGGCCGCGACGTCGACGCTCTCGTCACCGCCGAGCAGACCGAGCGGAATCGATACGACGACCGAGTTGGCGCCGAAGTGGGCACCGGCGTACCCGATGACTTCCTCGGTGAGGTCGTCGATGACCTCGACTTGACCGTTCTCGTACGAGAAGAGATCGACATAGGCTTCGTTGCCCATACCGGTGTCATTGCCATCGATCCGTAGCAGGTCGGTCCACGGCAGATCGCCGGTGGTGCCGTCCTGATCGAGATCGAGATCGAGGTAGCCGGTGAGCGCGTCGGCATTGACACTGTCGGGGGTGCTGAGCGCGCCGAAAAGATCCAGCGTGATGACGAGCTCGCCATCGAGAACCCGAGCCGACAGCTCGGAGAGATCGAGTTGGACATCACCGATACCGAAGGTGTCCCCCGCCGGATCGGTCGTCAGGTTTTTATACCGCGGCAGCTCGAGGCTCTTCGGCACCGGCACCTCGTCACGTGACGGACGGGTGTCGGAAGTCCAGCTAGCGGCGGCGAAGTCGGCGAAGAGCAAGCACAGCGCGGCACTGAGCGCGACCATGCGAAAGCGGCGAGATGCGAAGATCGACACAGGTGTTCTCCTCGACAATAAGTAGAAGCAAAGTGAATCGCGCGAGACGGGCGCGAACCCGTCTCGCGAAGAGTCGCGTCCGAGACGCCGGACTCAGATTTCGGTGACTGTGCCGTTCTCGATCAGGATGGTCTGACCGTCGAAGCGGGTGAGCTCGAAGCCGTCGGCGTTCTCGGCGAAGACGATGCTGTAATCACGCAGCATGTCGATCGCCACCTGCTCGCCGACGGTGAGACCGTCGACGCCGTCGGTGCGGTAGTGCACGCCCGCGGCGTCACGACCGATGGCGATGTTGTTGCCGAGCTTGTTGATCTCGTTGCCGAGGGTGAGATCGGCACCGCCCCACGGGTCGAGGGCCAAGCCGTCGGAGCTCGACACCACCGGATTTTGGATGACGTACGACTCGTTGAAGAAGGCCTTGAGCACGGTGCAGCAGGCACCGGCGATCGTGGCATGACCCGCCGGATACGACGGATGGGTCGGCGAGCCCTCGGGGAAGGCGTTCGGCAACAAGGTGTTGCCGTTGGCGTTGAGCAGACGGGCGACGGCATCCGAGTTGAAATTGTCCGGATGGAGACCGTAGTTCTTGGTGCCGTTCTGCTGGTTCTCGATCCGTGCCGCGAACACCTCGGGACGCAGACGACGGTGGACCAGCCACTTCTGATACCAGGCGGCCTTGAGCGAGACGACGGCGGCTTTGGCCACCAGGTCGACGATCTGCGCCGCGCCGAAGGTGACGAAGCCACCCATGGTCGCCGAGGTCTTGTAGGGATTGCGGTCGGAGAGGGCGTCGCCACCGTAGCCGAGCATGATGAGCGCGGCGCTCAGATAGCCCTGATAGGTGAAGTCACTGTGCACCCATTCGCCCAGGCCACGATTGCTGTGGATGTAGCGAGGGGTCTGATCGAAGGTGATCGGGTTGACGGGCGCGGCGCCGCGCTGGATCGACAGCCACTCGTTGTAGTCGATCATGAAGTCGTCGCCAGCCAAGGGTTGCAGGTACATCTGAGGAACGGTGGTGCCACCGTAGGGAATGTCCTGCCATTGGAATTGCGACAGATAGGGCCCGATCAGATCGCCAGTCGTCTCACCACGGAAGAGGGTATCGGGAGTGATCACACCGCCATCGGTCGGACCGATGATCTCGGTGAAGCCATTGAGGTCGGCGACCGCGGCGGCGACGGTGGGATCGGTGCCGTAGTCGTTGAACGGCACGTCGCGGGTCAGCGCCTGCCAATAGACCTCGGCCATCTCGGCGGCGATGAAAGCACCCTCGAAAGGTGGCGCGATCGGCATCCGCGAGCTGTGGCCATCACCACCGGTCATCTCGTAAGCGTACGAGGCGATTGGGTTGGCCAGCTTGCGATCGGCTTGGGCCGACAGCGGGATGGCTTCGAAGTCGTTGGGGTCGCCACTGGCGAGAGCGTCGAGGAAAGCCTGGTACGCGGCCTGGTCGACCTCACCGAGATTGTTCTGCGGCAGGCACTTGAAGAAGCTGGCGCGACGATCGGCGTAGGCGTCGTCATCACCGTTCGAAGGCTGGGCCGGACGAGCCAAGTCGACGAGGTTGCGCGCCGCGGTATTTCGCACTTGAAAGGAACGAACGGCACGTTGCCGTTGATCGAGCGGACCGATTTCATCGGCTTGCGCGGCTTCTGGGGTCACCAACGCGGCGCCACCGGCGGTGGCGGCCAGCATGCCCGCGCCACCGACTCCGCGAAGAAAACCGCGGCGTGACACGGCGGTCGCGTTGTCGATGGTGGTTTCTTCGGCACCGTTCGCAATGGGGTTTTTCAACTCAGACATGTGCATCTCTCCTTCAGGCGGCGAAATTTCGTGTCCGGTTTCGCCTTGGATAGATCCGGAGAACAGGTTGGCACGTACCTCAACCGAATACGTGCGCCTTGATGGACGACGATCGCAACAGACGTGTGGATCACCGTGAACGAATTCGAAGCTCAAGTTTGCCACAGGTTGCGGTCATGGTCGACGTATGAATCCGGTAAAGGCGCAAAAACTCTTGCGCGCCCTCGTGATTTCGGCCCCGAACCTGGAATCGACACGTTGCGCAAACGTCGAGCTGACGCGAAATCGTGCACGTTTTCGGCTACCGAGCTACCTTTTCGGCTTGGTACAAACGAACACATCATGGCCGTGAGGATCGATGCTGGCCAACTCATACGGGATGATCTCGGCTCGAAATCCGACCTGATGCAAGATCTCGAGCCATTGGGCGCGGGAAAAGAGACCCTCGACGTGGCGGTCGTGCTCGACATGAACCGTGCCATCGGTTTCACGAAGCAGATAGGCGAAGTCGACGACGTACATCGTGTCGCTCGGATCGGGGTCGGAGACCCAGCTGAGATAGCGCATGCCCCGCCCACCTCGGTCGATGCCACCGTGCTCGGTCTCTAGCTCGAAGGTTTCCCGCACGTAGTCGGGCACGATGACGGCCAAACCACCGGGCTCGCAGTGGAGGTAGACCGTCTCGACCGCACGACGCAGATCGTCTTCGCTGGTCATATAGCAGATCGCATCATGCACGAAGACGACGTCGAACCGGCTTCCGAGACGGACGCGCCGCATATCGCCCTGGATGTGCTCACACTCGGGGTTGAGCGCTCTACTGACCTCGAGCATGCCGGGCGAGACATCGACCAGGGTCATGGCGAAGTGAGCCTTGAGAAATGAAGCGTTGTTGCCCCCACCGCTTCCCAGCTCGAGCACCGACTGCACAGGACGTCGACTATGTTCCGTGAAGACACGTGCGAAAAACGCCGCTTCTTCCTCGTAATCCTCGGGTGGTGACAACAGGGGCCACCACGACGACAGCTCGTCGTACAACTTCATGATGTCGCTCACTCCAAACGAGCGCGTGCCCTGGCGAGCAGCGCTCGAGCTTGATCGCTGAGAGGATGACTGGGTTGGGCTTCGAACTCATCTTCGAGCGCCGCGACCGCACCCTTGAAATCACCCGCGTTGTACGCCCGCACCGCGGTGTTGTAGGCATCGACGTAGCGCGAGTAGACGAGGTTGCTTTCGATCCGCTCGACCTGATCGACAAAATAGTCGCGCCACGGATGCTCGCCGGGAAGCTCGTCACGCACCGCCACGAAGAGACGTAGCGCTTCATCGAGCTCGCCTTCGTCCACCAACGCCTTGGCACGATCCCGAGTCGCTTCCTGCTCGACGGTCAGCCGGTCGGCTTCCAGATAGGACTCGGTGCCACCGACCACATTGACGCTCGACATCGGCACGACACCGAGCGGCACACGTTCGTCGGTGTGAATCGATGCGAGCACACGTTCGGTGTCGTCGCGGTTCGCCTCCTCACCTCGAGATCGCAGGGCGCGCAGATTCTCGAGCGCCTCGACCCGCGAGGCTTCGTCGGCATCGGACAGGGCGACCTCGGCGAGCCGCGCCAGCTCGGTTTCCGCGTCGTCGTAGTCTTTGTCACGGATCAAGTCGAAGGCGGCGAACAGCTGTTCCCGCCCTTGCCGTTCTTCGTAGCGCCGGATCTTGAGCTCCAGCTCGGCGGCCAGATCTGGAGAACGCGGACGCCATGTCTCGACGAGCTCGCGAATCGCATCGACCTCGTTGCGCGCCAAACGCACCTCGGCGAGACTCCGGGTCAGCATCCGCGCCCGTCTCGGCAGCACGAGGATCGCCTGTTCGAGCGCCGCCACCGCTTCATCGCTGGTGCTCGCCGGCGACTGCCCATAGGCGGTGATCAACGCCCGCCACGCATCACGAAACCGTGGCATCGACCGCACCGCCGCTTCGAGCACCGGGATCGCCTCTTCGGCTTCTTCGGACGTGCCCCCGGAAATCAGTGCGGTTCCATAGTGGAACACCACCCGCGGATCGTCGTCTCGGAGCGCGTACGCGGCCCGATAGTGCTCGAGCGCGATAGCGCGTCGGTCACGTCGTTCCGCGAGCATGCCCATACCGAGCCGCGCGCGCGCTTCGTCGCGAGGCGTCTTGCCGGGCGCCGCGAGCGCGGCCTCGAAGAGCTCGCGCGGTGCGTCGACCTCGTCCCGATCGAGATGCAGCTTGAGATCACCGAGCACGGCCAAGAGCTCGGAACGAGATGGTCGACTCATGGTCACCGCCGCGTCCTCGGGTGGCTCGATATCGATGCGTCGGTATTGCGCATAGCCGGTGCCCCGGATGTACTCGGTCAGCCGACGCTCCAACGCCTCGCCGCCGCCACTGATGATCGATTCGATCGCTTCTCCCTGTCCCAGCCGAGCCAAAATCCGGCTATCCCGAAGCAAATTGCCACCGTCGAGATGCGCGAGCAGATGAGTCATCGCCCAGCTCTGAGCATAAAAGACGCCACGTCGGCTGCCTTCGTTGTATTCGGGATCCGTCGTGCCGATCGAGAACAGTCGCCCCGCGGGAATCAGCTCATTGCCACGCAGCCAGCGAACATGATGGGTGATCGGTAAGCCGATCTTGGCGTAGTCCCCCACCACCTCGAACGTGCTGAAATACTCCGCCAATCCCTCGTTGAGCCACAGCGGCAATTGCGGCAAATTGTGCCGGACCAGCTCGTGGATGTACTCGTGGTAGGCGATGGCGGTGGCGTCACCCATCTCTTTTCCGACCATGGCGATGAAGCTCTGATAGCGCGCGGCATAGAAGTACGCGGCGAGATTGTCCCCACGGCCGGCGAAACGGGCCGGGATAAATGGCACGAACTCGCGATGCGCGTCGAAAACGAAGATCACCGAAGGCACCGGTGACGTCAGATCGAGACCACCGATCTGACCGAGCACCGCGCGAAGCAGCTCGAGATTCTCGACCAGCTTTCGCGTCTGCCGCTCGCTCAACTGGCTGTAAACCGAAAAATGAGTCGATTCGGCATGGCGCCACTCGGTCTCGTCCAAAGCGCCGACGAGCGAGGCGTGGGTCGCGGAGATTCCGATGCCGACGATCGACACAATCACGATGAGCAAGGTTCGGAGAAAGCGGGAAGTCATGGGCATGACCGTCGCAGTATACGTCGGCCGATCGCCGTATACGCCGGTCGACTCTAGCTCCGAGCAGCCGCAAGATCTCTTACAAAAGCACAAAGGAATCGTGAGGCTCGCAAGCGCAAAAAGGAGAGCCGTCGTCTCACGACCACGGCCACCGCGACGGCTACGACCTCCCCGCCACGCTGAACGACCGTCGAATACCACCCGACGGACGAAAAGCTATCCATCGTGATCGATTCTTAGACTACGCAACTTCTACTCGAGATATCGATCGAACCCACGCGAAACTATGAAAACCACCACAAGACTCGCTCCAACTTCGAATTAGGGGCGATCTCTGAGTCGAACCGACGAAAGCCAGAGAATTATGCTAGGGTTTTTCCTGACCCTGGACAGCCATCCGTACGAGATCCAACAATAAGAAATCCTCGCAGAAGGAGCTCACTCTCATGCGTACGATCCGGCGAACCTTTCTCTTGGCTTGGATGTGCTTTTTCGCCCTTTCGGTAACGGCGACCCATGCCGCGACCGTCGGTTACTACGACATGGTCTTGGAGCAGGGCAACCCGGACCAAGAAGACCCGATCACGACCGCCGGCGACACACCGATGAACATCACGGCCTTGTCGGCGGCTGAGCTGGCGATGATCGACGTGCTTTTTGTTCAGAATCCGTCGAATGGCGTCTACGGCTCCGAATATCTGGCGCAGTTGAGTGTCATCGAAGACGCGGTCGCCAATGGCATGGTGCTGGTGATTCACGATCGCTTCGTGTCCGACGCGCAAACCATCCTGCCCGGTGGCGGCGCGTTCAATACCGTCCGCGATCTGAATCTCCCGGGTCGCGAGGACATCCAGGTCCGCGACACCAGCACGCTGGTGACCAGTGGATCGAACAATCGCACCATCGACGACACGACGCTCGACAATGGCAATTTCTCGTGTCACGGCTATGTCCGGGACGACGCCAACCTACCGGCCAGCACAGTCAAGATCCTGACCCGGGGCAACCCGGCGGACCAGGCCACCGCCGACACCGAGCTGGTCACCATGGCCTATGTCTTCGGCTCCGGCTGGGTGATCTACTCGACCATCCCGCTCGACCAGAATCTCGGCGGCATGGGCGCCAATGCGGCGTTCGCCACCACCTACGCCCCCAACGTCATCGAGTACGCCTCGGTGCTGTCGATCCGCGCGCCCGATCTCGAGGTCACCAAAACCGATGGCGTCAGCACGGCGGTCGCTGGCGAACCGATCACCTACACCATCACGGTGCTCAACAAGGGTACCGAGGACGCCGTGGGCGCGATGGTGATGGACAACTTCCCGATCGACCTCGACGGTGTCACCTGGACCTGCGCGCCCACCGGTGGCGCGTCGTGCACCAACCCCAGCGGTAGCGGCAACATCAACGAGTCGGTGACCCTTCCGGCGGGTGATTCGGTGATCTTCACCGCCAACGGCACCATTGCGTCGAGTGCCAGTGGCACGTTGAGCAACACCGCCGAAGCGTCGCATCCGAGCGATCCGTTCCCGAGCAACAACGCGGCTACCGACACCACTGATCTCACCGCCTCGGCCGATCTCGCACTGATCAAAACCGGGCCCGCGATGGCGGCCAGCGGTGGCATGCTGGTCTATACCCTCGAGGTGACCAACCTCGGCCCGTCCGATGCCGCTGCCGTGGTGCTCGACGATCCGACCCCAGCCGGCCTGAGCTTCGTCTCGGCCACCGATCCGTGCACGGGTGGCTTTCCGTGCATGCTCGGCACGGTAACGGCCGGAACGACCGAGACCATCACGGTGACCTTCGACGTGCCGTCGCCCTATCTCGGTCCCGATCCGATCGTCAATCTCGCCACCGTCTCCTCGGCGACCGCCGATCCGCTGAGCGCCAACAATGTCGGCCGGACCGCCACCGCGGTCGACCGTCAGCCTTCGGCCGATCTCGCCCTGACCGTCTCCGGGCCACCGTCGGCAGCACTCGGCTCGAAAGTGAAGTTCCGTTTGGTGCTCACCAACCATGGCCCCGACGACGCCAGTGACGTGATGCTCATCGGGCCACCGCCCACCGGTCTGCTCTTCGAGAGCGCAACGGCCCCGTGCACCAGTGGCTTGCCGTGTGATCTCGTCAGCCTGAGCGCGGGAGCGAGCGTCCAGGTCGACGTGACCTTCAACATCCCCGTGAGCTACTCGGGCGCCGATCCGATCCCCTACCAGCCGACCAAATCGAGCTCGACAGCCGATCCGAATTCGACCAACGACACCCCCCCCGCCAGCGTGCCACTCGGTGCCGACACCGCCGATCTCGTGGTCACCAAGATCGGCCCGGCGAGTGGTGACGTCGATCAGGATCTGACCTACCAGATCACCGTCGAAAACCTCGGCCCCGCCATCGCCACCGGTGTTCGGCTCGACGACACCCCTGCCGATGGCGCGATGGTCGTCGCGGCGACCGATCCGTGCTCTGGGGGGTTCACCTGCGACCTGCCCGATCTCGCCGTGGGCGAGAGCCTGACCATCGAAGCGACCGTCAACGTGCCGGCCGCTTACACGGGGGACAATCCGCTGGTCAACACCGCCACCGTGGTCGCCGATACCGCCGAGAGCTTTCCGGCGGACAACACCAGCCAGGCGTTCACGGGTCTCGGTGACGAGCTCGCCGATATTTCGATCGTCAAGGGCGGCCCGGGCACGGTATCGGCGGGCGATACGCTGACGTACACCTTCTTGGTGCGCAACGACGGTCCCGGAACCGCCACCGGTGTGATCTTGACCGAGATGGCTCCCGCTGCACTCGTGTTCGCGAGCGCCACCAGCCCGTGCTCGGGAGGCTTTCCGTGCGCCCTTGGCGACCTAGCCGCCGGGGCCGCGACGGTGATCGGCGCCAGCTTCGATCTAGCGTCGAATTTCAGCGGCAGTGGCCCGCTCGAGAACACCGCGTCGGTGAGCACCAGCAGCCTCGATCCCGACGACACGAACGACTCCAGCATGGCGTCGACCGACGTCACCTTCCAGGCCGATCTCGAGGCGACCAAAGACAACGGTCTCCCCTCGGTGTCGACCGGTCAGATGATCACCTACACGATCGAGTTCTTCAACCACGGCCCGGCCGACGCCGCCTCGGTGAGCATCGAGGATCTCTTTCCCACAGAGCTCGAGAGCATCTCCTGGACGTGCACCGCGATGGGTGGCGCCAGCTGCCCGGCGCCGAGCGGCTCGACCGACATCACCGGCACGCTCGCCATGCCCGCCGGAAGCATGTTGAGCTATGTCGCCGAGGCGACGATCGAGGACACCGCCACTGGCGTGCTGTCGAACACCGCCACGATCTCGGCCACCGGGGTGACCGACCCCGATCCCGACAACAACAGCGCCACCGACGCCGACGACATCCGCGCGCCGGTCGATCTGGCGCTGACCAAGACCGGACCCGACTCGATCCGACCGGGTACCAACGCCGTCTACACCCTGCAGGTGACCAACAGCGGTCCGGGTACGGCCTTCGACGTCGTGCTCGACGATCCGACCCCGGCGGGTCTCGTTTTCGTGTCCGCCACCGCTCCTTGCGAAGCGGGCTTTCCGTGCATGTTGAGCGATCTCGCCACCAGCGACATGACGACCGTGATGGTCACCTTTTCGGTGCCGGCGGAGACGCTACCCGGTCAGGTCACCAACACGGCCACCGTGACCACGTCGACGGTCGACATGACACCCGGCAACAACACCGCCGAGAAGACGAGCACGATCGCGCCGGAAAGCGATCTGGCCATCGTCAAGAACCTCGATCCCCTCCCCAATCCGCAGAACGTCGTTCCGGGTCTGCCGGTGACCTACACCATCGTGGTCAGCAACCCGCTCGGCCCGAATGACGCTCCGGGCGCCACGGTAACCGACACGCCTCCGGCGTATCTGCTCGATCCGACCTGGAGCTGTGTCGCCACCGGTGACGGCGTGTGCACCGCGAACGGCAGCGGCCCGATCGCCGATACGGTCGACCTGCCGTTCGGCGCGACGCTCACCTACACGCTCACCGCGACGGTCGATCCGAATTGGCAACAGGCGGTGATCAATCAGGCCATGGTCGCAGTGCCCGCGGGATATCTCGACCCCGACAGCGACAACGACCTGGCCACTTCGTCGGCCGGTCTGGCGCCGTCGATCGATCTCGTGCTCACCAAGAGCAATGGCGTCGACGAGGTCGTGCCCGGTACCGACACGACCTACGTCGTCACGGTCGAGAACCTCGGCCCCTCGGCCGGTTTCGGCGTCACCATCGCGGACACCTTGCCGACGATCCTCACCGGCGCCACCTGGACATGCACCCCGAGCGGAGGCGCCACCTGTGACGCCGCGATGGGGAGCGGCGATCTCGACGAGACGGTGGACATCCCGGTGGGTGGCGTGCTCACGTTCGCGATCACCGGCACCGTCGTCTCCTCGGCCACCGGCACGATCAGCAATACCGTCACCGCGTCCCTACCCGCCAACGCTAGTGACCCCAACGGTCCGAACAGCGCCACCGACACGGACCCGCTGGTCAAGCGCGCCGATCTGCAGCTGCGCACGGTCGGACCGGCGACGGTCGATCCGGGAAACTCGGTCGACTACGTCGTGTCGTTGCGCAACGACGGCCCGTCCGACGCGATGACGACGATCACCGACCCGACGCCTGGCGGTCTCACGCTGGTGTCGATCGGTGCGCCCTGTAGCGCCGGCTTCCCGTGTGACGTCAACCTGCCGTCCGGTACCGAGATCATGTTCACCGTGACCTACGACGTACCGCTCGACTACCGGGGCGCCGATCCGATCGTCAACTTCGCCGCCGTGTCGAGCGACGCCATCGATCCACGGCCGATCGACAACAAAGCCAGCTCGGCAACCCCGGTGGGACGTTCGGGCGAGGCCGATGTCGAGGTCATCAAAAAAGCACCCGAAGTCAGCGCCATCGGCTCGACCGTCACCTACGCCCTGACGGTGATCAACCACGGTCCCGACGATGCTCGAGGCGTCACGCTCGCCGAGACCTTTCCCGACGGGCTCAGCTTCGTCTCCGCCACCGCACCCTGTGAGACGGGTTTCGACTGCGCTCTCGGCACGATTCCCTTGGGCGCCCGCGTCGACGTCGAAGTCACCCTGGCCATCCCGACCGGCTACAGCGGCCCGACGATCATCTCCAACACCGCCTCGATCACCAGCTCGACCACCGACGACAACGCCGCCAACGACTCGTCGACCGCGACCACCACGTTGATCGACGATCCGATCGACCTGGTGCTGGTCAAGCGTGGCCCGCTCGCCGCCACCCCTGGTGGCACCTTCACCACCACCCTCGAAGTCACGCAAAAGGGCCCGGGGACGGCGACCAATGTCTTGCTCGACGATCCGACACCCCCGGGATTGACCTTCGTCTCCACCAGCCCGGAATGCGCACCGTTCTTCCCCGCCCTGCCGTGCGCGCTCGCCCCGATCGCCCCGGGTGAAACGGTGGCGATCGACGTCGTGCTCGAGGTTCCGGCCGGGTATACGACTCCCGATCCGATCCTCAACGTCGCGACCATCGACGCCAACGAGCTCGACGCCGATCTCGACGACAACACCGCGCGGCTCTACACCGGGATCGACAACGACGCGGTCGACCTCGAGGTGATGAAGCTCGGGCCGGCGGAGGTGGTGGCCGGTGAGCAGCTGGTCTACACCCTCACCGTCCGCAACCTCGGCCCGGGTACGGCGACCAGCGTCGTGCTCGACGATCCGACACCCACCGGTACGACTTTCGTCTCGGCCACGATGCCGTGTGACGGCGGCTTTCCGTGCGACCTCGGCACCCTGCTTCCCGGCTCGTCGGTGGCGGTCACCGTCACCTTCGACGTCGCGTCTGATGTCGCCGCCGCCACCATGATCGTTAATACCGCCACCGTCACCACCGACAGCTCCGATCTCGATCCGAGCAACGACTCGGCTTCAGTGAATACAACGGTCGCCGTCGAAGCCGATCTCGCCATCACCAAGAGCAACAACACCGACGAGATTCCCCCGGGCGCCGACGTCACCTACGCCATCACGGTGACCAACCTCGGCCCGTCCGACGTCGCCGGCGTCACGGTGGACGATCTCTTCCCCGCCACCATCAGCAACGTCAGCTGGAGCTGCGCCGCCTCGGTGGGCTCGAGCTGTCTCGGTGTCTCGGCAGGTAGCGGCGACATCTCGCAGACGGTCGACATCGCCGTCGGTGGCGTCGTGACCTTCGTCGCCAGCGGCATGATCGACGCCGGCATCTCGGGTACGTTGTCGAATACCGCCACGGCGACGCCACCGATGGGCGTGCCCGATCCCGACCTCGGCAACAACAGCGCCACCGATACCGACACGCTGGTGCCGACCGCCGACTTCGCGATCACCAAGGTGAGCGCGGGCGAAGGCGCGGTGCTACCCGGTACCGTGGTTCCTGGTAACCAGGTGGCGTACACGATCACCGTCACCAATCTCGGCCCCACCGACGCCATCGGCGCCGAGGTCGAAGACCTCTTCCCGGCCTCGCTCTCGGATGTCACCTGGACGTGTGCCGCGTCCGCTGGCTCGACGTGTACCGCCAACGGTTCGGTCGAGATCCTCGACGGCATCAACCTGCTCGCCGGGGGCACGGCGACCTACAGCGTTACCGCCACCATCGCCTCCGACCTGACCACCGATCTGGTCAATACCGCGACGGTGACCGCGCCCGACGGTTTCACCGATCCGGATCTCAGCAACAACAGCGCCACCGACACGGCGCCGGTCGATCCACGTGCCGATCTCACCATCGTCAAAGACGACGGCACCGACACCGCCGTACCGGGCACCCAAACCACCTACACCATCACGGTGAGCAACCTCGGTCCGAGCGATGTCGTCGGCGCCTCGGTGGACGACGTGTTTCCACCCGAGATCACCGCCGTCGCCTGGACTTGCGCTCCGGCGCCCGGAGCCAGCGCCGGCGCCAGCTGTGGCGCCGCGGGTGCGACCACGCTCAACGACACCATCGACCTGCAGGCCGGCGACGCGGTGCTTTATACCGTCGTCGTCGATATCGATCCGGCGGCCACCGGCGACATGCTCAACGAGGTTTCGGTGGCCCACCCCGACGAGATCGATCCGGTCGACAACACCGATACCGACGTCGACCAGCTCACGCCGGTGGCCGATCTCGCGATCAGCAAAGACAACAGCCTGACCGATATCGTCCCGGGCACCGACGTGACCTATACGATCACCGTCACCAACCTGGGGCCGAGCAACGTCACCGCCGCCACGGTGAGCGACGTGCTTCCGGCCGGGATCACCACCGCCACCTGGAGCTGCGTGCCGAACGGCAACGCCAGCTGTGGCGCCAACGGCTCGGGCGATCTCGACGACACCGTCGACCTCCCACTCGGCGACAGCGTCACCTACACCTTGATCGCGAGCACCGATCCAGGGACCACGGGCGACCTCGTGAACACCGCCACCGTCGCCGTGCCGGATGGCACCACCGATCCCGACGCCACCAACAACAGCGCCACCGATACCGACCCCTTCACCGCACCGGAAACCGATCTGTCGATCAGCAAAGACAACGGCGTCACCACCTCGATCCCCGGCACCGACACCACCTACACGCTGGTGGTGAGCAACGCCGGACCGAGCGACGCCATCGGCGCAACGGTCGAAGATCTCTTTCCAGCCGTCATCGACACGGTGAGCTGGAGCTGTGCCCCCGACCCCGGCGCCACCTGTAGCGGCGTCGGGAGTGGCGATATCGTCGATACCGTCGATATCCCGGTGGGTGGCAGCCTCACCTACACCGCCGTGGCGAGCATCGATCCGGCCGCCACCGGCGACCTCGACAACACCGCCACCGTCACCGCGACCGGCACCGACCCGGATACGGCCAACAACAGCGCCACCGACAGCGACACCCTCGTCCCGACCGCCGATCTGTCGATCAGCAAAGACGATGGCGTCGATATCGCCATCGCCGGTGGCCAGGTGACCTACACCATCGTGGTCGCCAACGCGGGACCGAGCGCCGTCGTCGGCGCCAGCGTCAACGACACCTTTCCGAGCGCCATCACCAACGTCGATTGGACCTGCTCGGCAACCGGCACCACCTGTCCCAACGCGCTCGGCAACGGCGACATCGTCGAAAACCCCGATCTGCCAGCCGGTAGCTCGCTCACCTATCTCGCCGTGGCGACGATCGACGACAGCGCCACCGGCGACCTGGTCAACACCGCCACCGTCGCCGCGCCATCGGGCGTCGACGATCCAGTGCCCGGCAACAACAGCGCCACCGACGTCGATACGCTGATCAGCCTGCAGGCCGATCTGCGTGTCACCAAGGACGATGGCGTCGATATCGCCGCCCCTGGAAGTCAGGTGACCTATCGCATCGTCGCCACCAACCTCGGTCCCGACAACGTCATCGGCGCCACCCTCACCGATCTCTTTCCAGCCGAGGTGATCGCGGTGAGCTGGGACTGCGCCGCCCTCGGTGGCGCAGTCTGCCCCAACACGGTCGGCAACGGCGACATCGTGGAGATCATCGATCTGCCGGTGGGCGGCAGCCTGACCTACGACGCCACCGCGACCATCGACGACAGCGCCACCGGTGACCTGGTCAACACCGCGACCCTCGCGCCACCGGCCAACGTCATCGACCCCAACCCGGGCAACAACAGCGCCACCGATACCGACACCCTCGGCACCCTCGCCGATGTCAGCGTCACGGTCGACGTCGACGATCCTGGTGTCGTCTCGGGGGATCCCGTCCAGCTCACCATCGTCGTCCGCAACGACGGTCCCACGATCTCGCTCGCCTTACGTATCGAGAACCTCTTCCCGGTCGGGCTGGCGGGCATCACCTGGACCTGTACCGGCAGCTCCGTCTGTCCCGCCCCAGGAACGGGTGACATCGACCTCACCGTCGACCTCGACGTCGGCGAAGAGCTGCGCTTCACCGCCGACGCTACCGTCATCGCGCCGAACGGCACCACCTTGACCAACACCGCCACCGCTACCCCGCTCACCGACGACCCCGTACCGGGTAACAACAGCGACTCGGTGAGCATCGACGTCGACACCGTGATCTTCCTAGACGGCTTCGAATCCGGTGACACCTCGGCGTGGAGCTCGACCATCCAGTGATCGACACGCGGCCGCCCGCTCATCAGAGGTGGCCGCGATGCCGGTCTCATCGGTTGATTCGATCAACCACCGGGTCCGGCGTGAAAAATCGTCAATCGTCTCTGGCCAGGATCGTACGAAAAGATCATCGAAATCCCATCGCCAAAATCGATCGATAGATTGTCGAGACCACGATCTCGACCCGCATACTGAGCTTGTCCGATTTGAGCCCGCAGCGCTCGCTCGAGATCGCGATCACTCGACGCGACACCTTGCCCGTCATCGTAGTGATGACGCGCGCCGTTGACCCCTCGGCGACCGATGATTCGAACCGCCAGCCGATCGAAACGTTGCTGAACCTCTTGGACGACAGCCGCTCGTCGGGTACGTTCCCGCTCCTGGGCCCGTCGTTGCTGCTGCGCTTCCTGGCGACGCTGTTCACGCAGCTCGTCGTTCACCACGATGCCACGTTCACGGTTGACGGCTCCTAGCGCTTGACCGAGCAGACCTCGCTGACGAGGACGCTCCCGTCGTGCTTCGTTGTCGCGGGGGCGTGCCGGAGCCGCCGCGACGACCTCTTGTTGCGCGGGAGCTTCGACCTGTACATCCGCCACGGGTGCTGGCGCTTGCCCGACTCGTCGCCGTCGTACAGGAGGCTGTGCCACGTCCGGGTCACGCTCCTCCTCTCCAGGCGGAGACGGACTCCGCCGGCGGCGTCGCGGGTTCTCGGCGGGCGCCTCTGGCTCGCGAACGCGCCCGCCGCGATCACCGCCGCCACCCCGTTGTTGCGCGATCCGATCGACCTGTTGCCGTGCCGACGCGAGATCGTTTGCCCTCCGGGCGATCGCCTGGACCATGGGCTCGGCGACGAAACCGATCTGCTGCCGCATGTATGCACGTAGCTCTTCGGTTTGATCCGCATCGAGCACGCGCTGCATTACCGCGGGTCGAGCCGCGCCCGTGAGCGGCGTGGGTCCCAAAGGCGTCGAGACGTCTCGCGCGGTCGATCCGAGTCGCCATGCCCGTTCACCCAGGCGGCTCGCTTCGATTTCCAATCCCGCGTCATCGTTGAGATCGACCCCACCGAGACGCGCCCGTGATGGCACGCGACCCTCGGCCTGCTGCACCACATGCCAGGCTTCGTGAGGCAAATGCTCTTCCTGCCCGGGAGCGAGGTGAATCTCCCGGTCGCGAGCAAACGCGTGCGCCCATACCCGTTTGGGCTCGGGTGAGTTGTAGAACACCTCGACTCGATACATCGCGATTCCGGATAGCGCCACGAAACCCCAGGCCAATTCACTCGGCAACGTCCTTGCGACCCGCCGCTACAGACACCGCGAAGCACCGCACGACAGACCT
>JBCDBH010000069.1:0-19895 GCA_039184055.1 Acidobacteriota bacterium | reverse complement strand
GCGCGTTTGTATCGCTCGGGTGACCTGGCGCGACGCACGGTCGACGGTGAGCTGGTCTACATCGGTCGGGCCGACTTCCAGGTCAAGATTCGTGGTTTCCGCATCGAGCTGGGTGAGATCGAAGCCGCGTTGAGCGCGCATGCGAGCATCGAGCAGTCGGCGGTGCTGGTCCGCGAGGTCGAAGGTGACGAGCGACTGGTGGCCTATGTCATCCCTCGGGATGCGGCAGACGATGATGTGGAAAACCTGATCGACACGGACGACCTCCGCACGCATCTCGCGGCGAGCCTGCCCGAGTACATGGTGCCGGCGGCGTTCGTGTCGATGGAGAGTTTCCCACTCACCGTCAATGGCAAGCTCGATCGTCGTGCCCTGCCCGATCCGGAGTGGGGCGAGCGTGGCACACGCACATACGTCGCGCCTCGAACCGAGAGCGAACAGATCGTCGCCAGCGCGGTCGCCGCCGTGCTCGGCGTGGAGCAGGTCGGGATTTACGACGACTTCTTTGCTTTGGGTGGCCATTCGCTGCTCGCCACCAAGCTGGTCTCACGTTTGCGCGATCAGCTGGGGGTCGACCTCCCGCTTCGTCGGATCTTCGAAACACCCGACATCGCCGGGATCGCCAGTGCTGTCGAGCATCTGGCGCAGGATGCCTTGCCGCCGATCGAGGCGGTCGAGCGCGTGGCCACCGAAGCCGAGCTGCCGTTGTCGTTCGCTCAGGAACGACTGTGGTTCTTGGCTCGTCTCGAGCCGGACAGCCCGGCGTACCACATTCCGACGCCGGTCCGTTTGCGGGGCACGCTGGACGTCGAGGCTCTGGCGTCGGCGTTGAGCACGGTGGTGTCCCGTCACGAGGCGCTGCGTACCGTCTTCCGCGAGGTCGACGGCGACCCGGTGCAGGTGGTCTTGCCAGCCGCGCCGGTGGCGTTGCCCGTTGAAGATGTGACTTCGGAAGCTTTGTCTTTGGAAGACACAGTCGTGGCGTCCTTGCGCGCGGACGCGCTCGAGCCGTTCGATCTGAGCACGGGTCCGCTGCTGCGGGCGCGTTTGCTCCGGGTAGCGGATGACGATCACGTCTTGTCGCTGACGATGCATCACATCGTCTCGGATGGCTGGTCGGTGGGTGTGCTGATCCGGGAGCTGGCGGCGCTCTACGCCGGTGAGTCGTTGCCGGAGCTGCCGATCCAGGTCGGCGACGTCGCGGTGTGGCAGCGTGAGCACCTGGCGCTCGACGATCAGGTGTCGTGGTGGCGTGAACATCTGGCGGGCGTGCCGGTGCTCGAGCTGCCTACCGATCGTCCTCGTCCGGCGGTACAGACCTGGGCGGGCGCGACGATCCCGGTGCATCTCGACGCCGACACCTCGGCGGCCTTGACCGAGCTGACGCGTTCGGAAGAAGTGACGCTCTTCATGGCTTTGCTCGGTGTCTACACGTCGGTGCTCGGTCGTTGGTCGGGTCAAGATGACGTGGCGGTGGGCACACCGATCGCCAACCGCACGCGGGCCGAGGTCGAGCCGCTGATCGGCTTCTTCGTCAATACCTTGGTGGTGCGAACGGATCTGTCGGCGGATCCATCGTTCCGCGGGCTGCTCCAGCGGATCAAAAAGACGACGCTCGAAGCCTACGCGCGTCAAGACGTGCCGTTCGAGCGCCTGGTGGCCGAGCTCGAAGCCAGCCGCGACATGTCGCAAACGCCGCTTTTCCAGGCGATGTTGAGCCTGCAAAATGCCCCGACGGAAACGGCGGCGTTGGGTGAGGTGGCGGTCGAGCCGATCGAGGCCGTGGGCACGACGGCGAAATTCGATCTGCTCCTCGCCTTGGGTGAGAGTGACGATGGTCTGCGTGGCGCGCTCGAGTGGAATACCGATCTCTTCGATCGCACGACGATCGAGCGTTTCGTGACGGTCTTCGAACGGGTGATGCGCACGGTGGTCGCGAATCCCGATCTTCCACTGTCGCGTCTGCCGTGGCTCGACGAGTCGACCCTGCGTCAACGTTTGACCCCGCCAGCACTGCTGCCGT
Organism: Acidobacteriota bacterium; assembly: GCA_039184055.1. Taxonomy (GTDB): domain Bacteria; phylum Acidobacteriota; class Thermoanaerobaculia; order Multivoradales; family J023; genus JBCDBH01. The sequence goes on along the minus strand of JBCDBH010000069.1, from coordinate 17,872 downwards.
TGGCGCCGCCGACGCTTCATGAGCGTTTCTTTGCGCACGCGCTGCGCAATGGCGATGCCCCAGCGGTGAGCGACGGGACACGGAGCCTGACCTACGGCGAGCTGGCGACGCGGGCGCGTCGTCTCGCTGGCCAGCTGCAATCGCTCGGTGTCGGTGCCGAGACGCGCGTGGGTTTGTGTTTGGGTCGTTCCGTGTCGATCGCCGAGGCGATCTTGGGTGTGTTGGCGGTTGGCGGTGTGTACGTACCGCTCGATCCGAGCGCGCCGAGCGACCGTCTGGCGTTCATTCTCGAAGACGCCGAGATCGGCGTTTTGGTGACCACCAGTGATCTCGAGCTGGATCTCAGCTTCGACGGCACGAGACTCGAGCTCGATCAGCGCGACGACACGGCCGTGGCAACGTTCGACGCAGTGGTGCATGACGCAGCGGTCGATCCCGATCAGGCCGCTTATGTGATCTACACGTCGGGTTCGACGGGTACGCCCAAGGGCACGCCGGTCTCCCACCGTAACGTCCTGCGTCTCTTCCAGGCCGGCGATCTGCATTTCGATTTTGGCGCCACGGACGTGTGGACGCTCTTCCACTCCTACGCCTTCGACTTCTCGGTGTGGGAGATCTGGGGCGCATTGCTCTACGGTGGTCGCCTGGTGGTGGTGCCGTGGGAGACGAGTCGCGACCCGGCGGCCTTCGTCGACCTCTTGCGGGACGAACAGGTGACGGTGCTCAATCAGACGCCATCGGCCTTCCGACAGCTGGTGGCGGCGATCGAGGCCCGAGAAGTCGCGGCGGATGCGCTCGCGCTTCGCGATGTGATTTTTGGTGGTGAGGCGCTCGAGCTGGCGACGCTCAAACCATGGTTCGATCGCTTTGGCGACCGTACGCGTCTGGTGAACATGTACGGCATCACCGAGACGACGGTGCACGTCACCTATCGTGAGGTGCGGGCCGAGGATCTCGATCGGTCGTATCTGAGCCCGATCGGTGAGGCGCTGGCCGATCTCGCCATCTACCTGCTCGGGCCGGATTTGCTGCCGGTCTACGAGGGCGCTGTGGGGGAGATCTGGGTCGCGGGTGCGGGCCTCGCGCGAGGCTATCTCGGCCGTCCGGCGCTCACCGCCGAGCGCTTCATTCCCGATCCGTATTCGGGTGTTCCTGGGGCGCGTTTGTACCGCTCGGGCGATCTGGCGCGACGCACGGTCGACGGTGAGCTGGTTTATATCGGTCGGGCTGATTTTCAGGTCAAGATTCGTGGTTTCCGCATCGAGCTCGGCGAGATCGAAGCCGCGTTGAGCGCCCATGCGAGCATCGAACAGTCGGCGGTGCTGGTCCGCGAGGTCGAAGGTGACGAGCGGCTGGTGGCCTATCTCGTGCACCAGGATCCAGCCGAGGAGTTGGATACCACTGCTCTACGCACGCATCTCGCGGCGAGCCTTCCCGAATACATGGTGCCTGCGGCCTTCGTGTCGATGGAGAGTTTCCCACTCACCGTCAACGGCAAGCTCGATCGTCGTGCCCTGCCCGATCCGGAGTGGGGTGAGCAGGGGACACGCGCATACGTCGCGCCTCGAACCGAGAGCGAGCGCAACGTCGCCGCCGCGATCGCCGACGTGCTCGGTGTCGAGCAGGTGGGTGTCCACGATGATTTCTTCGCTCTGGGTGGCCATTCCCTGCTCGCCACCAGATTGATCGCGCGTCTACGCGATCGCATGGGTGTCGATCTTCCGCTGCGGCAGATCTTCGAGACGCCGACCGTCGAGGGTTTGGCGGTGTCGATCGAGACGGCCGATCAGGTCGTCTTGCCACCGATCGAAGCGCATGGGGTCGACCGGGCGCCGATGTCGCTGGCCCAGGAACGACTCTGGCTGTTGGCCCAGCTGCAACCCGATAGCCCGGCGTACAACGTGCCTTTGGCGTTGCGTTTGGTGGGCGAGCTCGACGTCGACGCTCTTCAGGGTGCGTTCGATCAGGTCGTGGCGCGTCACGACACGTTGCGTACTGTCTTCGTGCCGCATGGTGATCACGCCGAGCAGGTGATCCGAACGCACGACGCCTTCGCTCTACCGGTCGACGATCTGCGCGCGCTGAGCGAGACCGATCGCCAGGCGCGGCTCGATGCTCGTCTCCACGATCTGGTTCGCTCGCCGTTCGATTTGGAGCACGGACCGCTCTTCCGCGTCGACCTGCTCCGGCTCGCCGATGACGCCTACGTGCTCATGGTGTCGATGCATCACATCGTGTCGGACGGCTGGTCGTTGGACGTGCTGCTCGGTGAAATCGTTGCTCTCTATCGTGCGCATCGCGACGGGCAGTCGATCGTGGAGGTCTTGCCACCACTTGCCGTCCAGTACACCGACATCGCCCTATGGCAGCGTGAAACGCTCGGTGATCTGCTCGATTCGCAGCAGGCGTGGTGGCGTCGAACCCTCGCTGATCTGCCGGTGCTCGAGCTGCCCACCGATCATCCACGTCCGGCGATGTGGACCGGCCGAGGCGCCAGCGTCGATCGCTCGATCCCGGCGGATCGGGTCACCGCGCTACGCGCGCTCGCCGAGGAATCGGGCACGACCCTCTTCATGACGCTCATGGCGGTTTTCCAGGTGGTGCTGGCGCGTCATAGTGGGCAGCGCGATTTCGCGATCGGCGCGCCGATTTCGGGCCGTCATCGGGGTGAGTACGGGCCGCTGATCGGTTTCTTTGTCAACACGCTCGTCTTGCGTGCCGATCTGAGCGGTGATCCGAGCTTCCGCGAGCTGCTGCGTCGGGTCCGTTCGACGGTCCTGGCGGCGTTTTCCCACCAGGACGTGCCGTTCGAGCGTCTGGTCGCCGAATTGGTGGATCGGCACGACACCAGTCGGACGCCGCTCGCCCAGGTTGCGTTCACGGTGCAAGACCGTCGCGATGTGAACGAGGCGCTGCCCGGGATCGAGCTGGCCGATATCGAGCTGCCGCAGGCGGACGCCAAATTCGATCTCGGGGTCAATATCGGCGCCGACGGTGATCGTCTTCGTGTCCGGATCGGGTATGCCACCGATCTCTTCGAACCGGCGCGTGTGGAGCGTCTGATCGAGCACTTCGATCTGCTGCTCGGCGCGTTGGTGGCCGCGCCCGATCGACCGGTGCTCCAGGTGCCGATGCTCGGTGATGACGAGCGCCAGCGGCTCGATACATGGCGACTGCCGACCGGTCAGAAGCCCTATCCGAAGCCGGGTGATACGACCGTTGCCGAGCTGGTCACGAAGCAGATCAGACGCGCGCCCGACGCCATCGCGGCGCGTTTCGCCGGTGAGTCGTTGACCTATGCCGAGCTCGAACGTCGCGCGCTCGTCGTGGCGCATCGTCTGCAGGCCGAAGGGGCTGCTCCGGGTAGCGTGGTGGCGGTGCTCGCCGAACGTTCATTCGAGCTCCCCGTCGCGCTCTACGGCATCTTGCTGACCGGCGCGGCGTATCTGCCGCTCGACGCCTCGTGGCCGACGGATCGTCTCGAGTTGATTCTGCGTGACGCGGCGGAGGTGATGCCGTGTCCCGCCCTCGTGACCACCGCCAAACTCGCACCGCTGGCACCGCCGTTCGCCGGGGCGGTGATCGATCTCGACGCGTTGCTCACACCGGACGACGCTCCCGCGTCGCTTCTGCCGGTGGCCGCCGACAGCTCGCATCCGGTCTACGTGCTGTACACGTCGGGTTCCACCGGCCGACCGAAGGGCGTGGTGATTCCGCAACGCGCCCTGGTCAATCGACTGTTGTGGACCATCGAGCATCAGACCGAGGCGGCGCTCTACGAGGCGTTGCTGCAAAAGACCTCGATCAGCTTCGATCTTTCGGTGATGGAGATCTTCGGTCCTCTGGCGACCGGTGGTTGCATCGTGTTCGCTGATCCGGATTGGCGGGGCGAGCCCGAACACCTGGTCGAGATGGTCCAGGCTGAGCAGGTGACCCTGTTGGCCATCCTGCCTTCGCAGCTCGCCGTCTTGCTCGATCAGGTGGGACTCGAAGGCTGTGACTCGCTGCGTGCGGTCGCGTCGGGTGCCGAAGCGGTGGCTCCTGATCTGGCGCGCCGGGTCCGCGAGCAGCTCGATGTGAGATTCCTGAATCGCTACGGCCCCACCGAGACGACGGTGTCGGTGACCTCGTACCAGGCCACTGATGGCGACGAAGCACTCGTGTCGTTGCCGATCGGGCGACCGATGGCACGCAGTGAGATTCTCGTCGTCGACGATCAGCTCGAGCTGGCGCCGGCCGGCGCCGCGGGCGAGATCATGATCGGTGGCGACTGTCTCGCGCTCGGCTACCTCGGTCGCGCGGCACGTACCGCCGAAGCCTTCGTGCCCCATCCGTGGAGCACCGAGCCCGGGGCGCGGCTCTATCGCAGTGGTGATCTCGGCCGCTGGAACGAGCAAGGCGAGCTGGTTTTCCTCGGTCGGATCGACGGTCAGGTCAAGGTGCGTGGCTACCGTGTGGAGCTGGGGGAGATCCAGGCGGTCTTGCAGCGTCTCGACGCGGTGTCGGAAGCGACGGTGATCGATCGTCCCGATCCGTCGACCGGCTCGAACGCCCTGGTGGCGTATCTGGTCGCGACCGACGACGTCGAGACCGGTGCGCTGCGGACGCATGTCGCCGAGAGTTTGCCCGATTACATGGTGCCGTCGGCGTTCGTGATGCTCGACGCTTTGCCGCTCGGACCGACCGGCAAGGTGGACCGTCGCGCCCTGCCGGATCCGGATTGGCAAGCGGCGAGTGAAGCGCGTTATGTCGCGCCACGTACAGACACCGAGCGTCGGATCGCCGAGATCTTCGCCACCGTACTCGATATCGAATCGGTGGGTATCGAGGACGACTTCTTCCAGCTCGGTGGTCATTCCCTGCTCGCCACCCGTGCGATGGCGCGCATCCGTGAAACCTTCGACGTCGAGCTACCGCTCCGTGAGCTCTTCGCGGCGCCCACCGTTGCCGCGTTGTCGACGATCGTCGAGCACGCCGAGCGTTCGGGTGCTTTGCCACCGATCGAGCATCTCGAACGCATCCCGGACGACGAGGGTCGCGTGGTGCTGCCGACCTCGTCGGCGCAACAACGTCTGTGGTTCCTCGATCGTCTCGATCCGGGCAATGCCGCCTACAACATGCCGTTTGGCGTCCGGTTGCGGGGCGACTTGGATCTCGACGCGCTGCGTCGCGCGGTCGACATGGTGGTGAGCCGTCACGAGGCGTTGCGCACCGCGTTCGTCGCCCGTGAAGGTCGGCCGTTCCAGGAGATTCACGAGCGAGTCGAGGTGCCGTTCATCGTCGATGAGCTTGTCGACGCGGTTGGCGGTGATGGAGCTGACGGTAATGTAGCTGACGGTGATGCCGCCGACCGGGTGAGCCAGGCGCTGGCGGCCGAGGCGGCGACTCGTTTCGATCTCGCCACGCCACCCTTGCTGCGTTTGCGTCTGATCCCGATCGCCAGCGACGAGCACGTTTTGATCACCACCTTCCATCACATCGTCTCCGATGGCTGGTCGATGGGTGTGTTCATCCGCGAGCTCGGTGCGCTCTACGACGCCTTGGTGCAGGGAGACGAAGCTTCGCTGGCGCCGCTGCCGCTGCAAATCGCCGACGCCGCCCTGTGGCAACGACGTTGGCTCGACGAAGGACGGAGCGCACGGCAGCTGGCCTATTGGCGTGAGCATCTCGACGGATTGACCGTGCTCGAGCTCCCCACCGATCAGCCACGGGGCGCGATTCGCGCGACTCGGGGCGCCACGGTCGAAGCGCGTATCGACGAGGAAGTCGGCGAGGCGCTCGATCGCCTGACCCGCGACACCGGCGTGACTCGTTTCGCGGTGTTGATGAGCGTCTTCCAGCTCCTCCTGGCGCACACCAGCGGCAGCCGCACGTTCGCGGTCGGTACCCCGACGGCAGGTCGTCGCCATCCGGCGTTCGATCAGCTGATCGGCTTTTTCGTCAACACGCTGGTGGTGCGCGTCCCGCTCGATGGCGATCCGAGCTTCACCGAGCTCGTCGCCCGGACACACGACGCGGTGCTCGATGCGCAAGAGCATCAAGACTTGCCCTTCGAGACCCTGGTCGAAGAGCTGTCGCCCGATCGTGATCTGGGAAGCTCGCCGCTCGTCCAGGTGATGTTCAGCGTCGGGGGTGGCACGGTGCCCGCCGTGGGTCTGTCGGGGCTCGATATCGAGCCGCTCGCCGCCACGCCACCCGAGGTCAAGCTCGAGCTCGGTTTGACCGTCGGCGAGCTTCCGGGTGGTGGTCTCGGGTTGAGCGCGCGCTACGCCGTCGATCTCTTCGCTCGTGACCGGATCGAGCGGCTGCTGGCGAGCTACGCGACGCTGCTGCGCGCCGCTCTCGAGACACCGGAACGGTCAGCGTATGCGTTGCCGATTCTCGACGCCGCCGCGGAGCAGCGTCTACGCGTCGATTTCAACCGCGCCGAAGCACCGTATCCCGTGCTCGGCACGACCCTGCACAGCCTGGTTCGTCGTCACATCGCCGAGCGGCCCGAGGCGCCGGCGGTGGTGTTCGAAGGTGAGACGATCACCTACGCCGAGCTCGGTGCGCGGAGCGCGCGCTTGGCGCATCATCTACGAGGTCACGGTGTCGACGTGGAATCGTTGGTGGTGGTCGCCGCCGAGCGTTCGATCGACATGGTGGTGGCGTTGCTCGCCACGCTCGAAGCCGGCGCCGCCTACGTGCCGATCGACCCGGCGCAACCCGCCGAGCGGATCGCGGCGATTCTCGCCGACGCCTCTGAGCATGCCGGTGTCGCGGCGATCCTCACTCAAGGCCATATCGCGACGTCGCTGCCGTCGGTCGATACGGCGGTCTTCGATGCCACAGTTCTCGAGCTCGATTCCCTCGAGGGTACGGTCGCGAGCCTGTCGACCGAACCGCCCGCGATCGAAGTGGCGGGTGAGCATCCGGCCTATGTGATCTACACCTCGGGCACCACCGGACGACCCAAGGGTGTCGTCATGAGTCATCGCGCGGTGGCCAATCGCCTGTCGTGGGTGGTGGCCTACGACGACACGTCTCGTGGCGGCGTGCTCGCCAAGGCGTCGGTGGGCTTCGATCTGTCAGTCGGTGAGATCTTCTCGCCGCTGGTGAGCGGTGGTCGGTTGGTGCTGGCGCATCCCGAGAAACATGCCGACAGCGCCTATTTGATCGATCTCATCGTGCGCGAAGAGGTTACCCAGGCGGCGTTCCTACCGGTCCAATTGGCGGCCCTGGTCGATACCGGTGAGCTGCGTCGCTGTCGCACCCTGCGTCGGATTCCGACCGGTGGTGAGACCGTGCCTCCCGAGCTCCCGGCGCGGGTGATGGAACAAATCGACGCCGAGGTGCACAACCGCTACGGCCCGACCGAGACCTGTATCTCGGTCATCGCGCATCCGTGCACCGCCGCCGAACGGGATGCGGCCGCATTGCCGATCGGCAAGCCGATCGCGCGTGCCGACGTGTTCATCGTCACGGTGACGGGCGCGCTGGCGCCGATCGGGGTCGCGGGCGAGATCCTCATCGGTGGCGTCAACCTGGCGCGTGGTTATCTCGGTGACGCGGCGCGCACCGCCGCGGCGTTCGTGCCTCATCCGTGGAGCGACGAGCCCGGTGGTCGTCTCTATCGCACCGGTGATCTCGGTCGCTGGCGGGCCAACGGCCAGGTCGAATTCCTCGGTCGTATCGACAGTCAGATCAAGGTTCGCGGTCATCGTGTCGAGCTGGGTGAGATCCAGGCGGTGTTACGGGATCGTCCCGAGCTCGACGATGCGGTGGTGGTCGATTTCGACGACCCGTCGAGCGGTAGCCGTCGTCTCGCCGCCTACGTGGTGTCGACGGAGCCGATGGGACTGAACGTGGACGCGCTTCGGGTCAGTCTCGCCGATCGTCTGCCGAGTTACATGGTGCCGGCCACCTTCGTGCTGCTCGACCGACTCCCGGTCACCGCCAACGGCAAGATCGATCTGCGTGCCCTTCCGGAGCCGTCGTGGAGCGAAACACGTGGCGAACGCGTGGCGCCACGCACCGCGCTCGAAATCGATCTCGCCACCATTTGGGCCGAGGTGCTCGGTGTCGATTTCGAGAGCTTCGGGATCGACGACGATTTCTTCGCCCTCGGTGGGCATTCACTGCTCGCCACCCAGGTGGTGTCGCGGATTCGCGAACGGCTCGGGATCGAAGTTCCGCTCCGTCAGCTTTTCGAGACGCCGACGATCGCCGGCATCGCGACGAGCGCGCCCACCGGGTCGCACGGCGACTTGCCCGCCGTCACCGCAAGCGACGATCACGACTCGATCGCGCCGCTGTCCTTCGCGCAAGAGCGGCTCTGGTTCATCGATCAGCTCGAAGCGGGAAGCTCGCGCTACCACATCCCGATGCCGCTACGTTTGCGTGGCACACTCGATCGTGACGCGCTCGAAGCGACGTTCACCGCGATCCATGCGCGCCACGACGTGTTGCGGACTCGCTTCGCCACCAGCGACGGCAAGCCGGTGCAGGTCGTCGACGAGGTGGGTGTCTTCACCCTCGATATTGAGGATCTACGGGTTGCGGGCTCGACTCCCGAGAGCCGTGAGAGCGAAGCTCGTCGTCAGGTGATGATCGACACGCGTCGACCGATCGATCTCGGTCGGGGGCCGCTGTGGCGGATCAAGCTCTTGATGCTCGACGACGACGATCACGTGCTCTCGCTCGTCTTCCATCATGTGATTTTCGACGGCTGGTCGGCGGGTATTCTGACGCGTGAGTTCGCGGCGCTCTACACCGCGTTTTGTAGCGACGACGAGCGTGACGGTAGCGCGGTCCTGCCGCCTCTGACGTTGCAATACGCCGATGTCGCTCGTTGGCAGCACACGCATCTCCAATCGGTGCTCGACGTGCAGCTCGACTGGTGGCGACAGCAGCTCGCCGGAGTCGAGCCGCTCGAGCTGCCGGCCGATCGTCCACGTGCGGCGGTGCCCACTTGGGCCGGTGCGATGCACACTTGGCGGCTCGGTCGGCCGGCCAAGAAGAAATTCGAAGAGCTGGCGCGCGACACCGGCGCGACCGAGTTCATGGTGATGCTCGCCGCCTTCTCGGCGGTCTTGGCCCGCTGGTCGGGTCAGGAAGACATCACCGTCGGTTCACCGATCGCCAATCGTGCGCGGGCAGAAGTCGAAGCGCTCATCGGTTTCTTCGTCAATACGCTCGTTCTGCGTGTCGACATCACCGGCAAACCGAGCTTCCGCGAGCTCATCGCGCGAGCACGCGACACCACTGTGGCGGCGTATGAAAACCAGGATCTACCGTTCGAGAAATTGGTCGGTGGCCTGGGTATTCCGCGCGATCTGTCGACCACGCCGCTCTTCCAGGCGCTGCTGAGCTGGCAGCGTCCGAGTGGCGACAAGGTGTCGCTTCCCGATCTCGAGCTCAGAGGGTTCGTTCTCGACCGCGCGACCGCCAAATTCGATCTCTCGTTGGCGATCACCGAACGAGACGACGATCTACTCGGCGCTTTTGAGTACCGCACCGAGCTTTTCGACGCCGCGACGATCGAGCGATTCGCCAGCCACCTCGGTACGTTTCTCGAGGCGGCGCTCGACGCGCCCGATCGGCCGATCCAGACGCTGCCGCTCGACGCGTCGATGGCGTGGCGTGAGTGGGCCGGTGTGCGCAGCGCCTATCCGCGTGAGTCGAACCTCGTGCGTGAGTTCGAGCGGACGGTGAAGACGTGGCCGGATCGGGTCGTTTTGGTGGCCGATGGCATCGAGGTGACCCGTGCCGAGCTGGCGCGGCGCGCCGGTGGGCTGGCGCACGAGCTTCATCGTCGTGGTGTCGGTCTCGAAACACCGGTTGCGGTCGTCGCCGAGCGTTCGGTCGATATGGTGATCGGTATGGTGGGTGTGATCGGCGCGGGTGGCTATTACGTACCGCTCGATGTCACCGATCCCGACGAGCGTCTGGCGTTCATCATCGAGGACACCGGGGCACGGATCGTGCTCAGTCCGGAACGTTTCATCGATCGCTTGCCGACCGGTGTCGAGATCCTGTCGCTCGAAGCGGCGACCGCCGAACCGGCCACGCCACCGTCGACGCCCTGGCCGGATGTCGACATCGCACCCGAGTCGCTGGCCAACGCTATTTACACCTCGGGCTCGACCGGTCGACCCAAGGGTGTGACGGTGGACCACCGCAACATCCTGCGACTGGTGCTCGACACCGACTATGCCGACCTGGGTCCCGATCAGACCCTCGCGCAGCTGTCGTCACCGGCGTTCGATGTGTCGACCTTCGAGATCTGGGCCTCGTTGCTGGCGGGTGGACGTTTGGTCCTGCCGCAGGCGGGGGCCTTGTCCCTCGAGGAGATCGGTGCCCTGGTGACCCGGCACGAGGTCTCGTTGCTGTGGCTGACCGCCGGTCTCTTCCATCAGATGGTCGATCATCGTCTCGACGACCTGCGTGGCGTCGAGCAATTGCTCTCGGGTGGTGAGGCGCTTTCGGTGCCACACGTCAGCCGCGTGCTCGCCGAGCTCGACGGGACGACGATGATCAACGGCTACGGGCCGACCGAGAACACCGTGTACACGACCTGTCACCGAATGCTGCCGGGTAGCGTGCTCGAAGGCGCCACGGTGCCGGTCGGTAGGCCGGTCCCGAACACCACGGTCTACGTGCTCGATCAGGAGATGCATCCGGCGCCGATCGGCGTTCCGGGTGAGCTCTACACCGGTGGTGACGGCGTGGCGCGTGGTTATCTCGAACGACCTGCGTTGACCGCCGAGCGCTTTGTACCGGATCCGTTCGCCACCGAGCCGGGCGCGCGTCTGTATCGCACCGGTGATCGCTCACGCTGGCTCGCCGACGGCACGGTCGAGTTCCTCGGTCGTATCGATCGCCAGGTCAAGCTGCGTGGCTTCCGTGTCGAGCCGGGTGAGATCGAGATGGCTTTGGTCAGTCATCCCGACGTGGAATCGGCGGTGGCGATGGTGCGCGAGGATCAACCTGGTGATCGACGTCTCGCCGCATATGTCGTGGTCGAAGACGGGGCCGAGCTCGACGTCACCGAGCTTCGCCAGCACGTGACGCCGCGTTTGCCGTCATACATGGTGCCGGCCGCTTTGGTGATCCTCGACGAGCTACCGCTCAACCGGAGCGGCAAGGTCGATCGCCGCGCCTTGCCGGCGCCCGAATGGGGACAGGGCGTCGCCTACGAAGCGCCCGCGACTGTGACCGAGGAAGCGGTCGCAACCATGGTCTCCAGCGTGCTCGGTATCGAACGGGTCGGTCGCAACGACGATTTCTTCGCGCTCGGTGGTCATTCGCTGCTCGCCACGCAAGTGGTGTCACGGATCCGCGAGCAGCTCGGGGTCGAGCTGCCGCTGAGGCGACTTTTCGAAACCCCCGATATCGCCGGCATCGCCGCGGCGATCGACACCACGCGTACCGAGCATGATGGACGCGCTGGTTTGCCGCCGATCCGTGTCGTCGAGCGTCACGTCGAGGCCGACGGCAGCGTCCATTTCCCTCTGTCGTTCGCGCAAGAACGGCTGTGGTTCCTGGCGCAGCTCGATCCCGAGAGCCCGGCGTACCACATCCCGACTCCGGTTCGTCTACGCGGCACGCTCGACCCCGAGCGGTTGACCCTCGCGCTACAGAAGATCGTCGATCGGCACGACGGCTTGCGGACCGTCTTCCGTCGAGTCGACGGTGCGCCGAAGCAGGTGGTGCTGCCGAGTCTGACGATTGAGCTGCCGATCGACGAGATCGCCGAGACCGAGCTGATGACCCGGGTGATGGAGGAGATCCGTCGACCGTTCGATCTGGTCACGGGGCCGCTGCTGCGGGCACGTCTCTTCCGTCTCGGTGACGATGACCACGTCTTGGCGCTCACCGTGCATCACATCGTCTACGACGGCTGGTCGATGGGCGTGTTGATCCGCGAGCTGGTGGTGTTTCATGGCGATCCGGATGCGCTTTTGCCACCGCTACCGGTCCAGGTTCCCGACGTCGCGATCTGGCAGCGTGAGCATCTGGCGGCTCGGATCGACGAGCAGGTCACCTGGTGGCGCGACACGCTCGACGCCGTGCCGGTGCTCGAGCTGCCCACCGATCGGCCACGTCCGGCGGTGCAGACCTGGGCCGGTGACGTCCTGTCGGTGTGGATCCCGACGCGACTCACCGAGCCGCTCGAACGTTTGGTCCAGGCCGAAGGTGGCACCCTCTTCATGGGTCTGCTGGCGGTCTACGCGGCGGTGCTCGGTCGCTGGTCGGGGCAAGACGATTTCGCGATCGGTACGCCGATCGCCGGTCGCACCCAGGCGGAGATGGAGCCGCTGATCGGCTTCTTCGTCAACACGCTGGTGCTGCGGATCGATCTCGACGCTCGACCGAGCCTGCGTCAGGTGCTCGAACGCTCCAAAGACGCCACGCTCGACGCCTACGGTCGTCAGGACGTGCCTTTCGAGCGTTTGGTGGCCGAGCTCGACCCGGACCGCGATCCGTCGCATTCGCCACTCTTCCAGGTGATGCTGTCGTTGCAGAACGCACCCTTCGACAGCGTGTCGCTGGGTGGTGACCTGACTTTCGAGCCGGTGGAAGGCGAGAGCACGACGGCGAAATTCGATCTGCAGCTGTCTTTGGGGCAGGCGAGCGACGGTCTGCGTGGTGGTCTCGAGTGGAATACCGATCTCTTCGACCACGCGACCGTCGAGCGTTTCTTCGAGCACTTCGTCCATCTGCTCGACCAGGCGCTCGCCGATCCCGATAGCCCGCTCGATCAGCTGGCCTTGGAACCGGTGAGCTCATGGCGCGAACGTGTCGGCACGACCACCGACTACCCACGCGACACGACCCTGCCGGCGTATTTCGCTAGCGAAGCCGCGGCACGTCCCGAGAGCGTGGTGCTAGTGACTGGCGACGACGAGGTACGGCGCGCCGAGCTCGAACGCCGATCGCGACATCTCGCCCACGTCCTTCGGGCGCGTGGCGTCGATCTCGAAACGCCAATAGCGCTCTTCGCCGAGCGCTCGGTCGAGATGGTGGTCGCGATGCTGGGTGTCCTGGGGGCCGGTGGTCACTACGTGCCGCTCGACCCCTCCGATCCAGACGAGCGCCTGGCCTTCATCATCGAAGACACCGGGGCACAATTGGCGATCGTCGCACCGCATCTGGCGAGTCGTCTGCCGGCCGAGCTCGAGACGCTGTCGCTCGCTGAGCTGAACTCGGCCGATGTCGACGCCGACGCCTGGCCGGTGGTCGATATCGGTCCCGACACCTTGGCCTACGTCATCTACACCTCGGGCTCCACTGGTTTGCCCAAGGGTGTGATGGCGACCCATCGCAATGTCCTGCGTCTGGTGCTCGAGGCCGATTTCGCCGATCTGGGTTCCGATCAGGTCTATGCACAGCTGTCATCGCCCGCGTTCGACGCCGCGACGCTCGAGATCTGGGCGCCACTGCTCGGTGGTGGGCGTTTGGTGTTGCCACCCGCGGGCGCGCTATCGCTCGAAGAGATCGGCGCGCTCTTGGCGCGTTATCAGGTCACGACGCTGTGGCTCACGGCTGGTCTCTACAATCAGATGGTCGACCGTCGTCTCGACGATCTGCGACCCGTCCGTCAGCTGCTCGCCGGTGGTGAAGCGCTGTCGTTGCCACACGTCGAGCGTGTGCTCGCCGAGCTCGACGCGACGACGATGATCAACGGCTACGGGCCGACCGAAAACACCACCTTCACGACCTGTCACGCCATGCTCCCGGGCACCGAGCTCGATAGCGCGACCGTGCCGATCGGCAAACCGATCGCCGACACCACCGTGCACGTGCTCGACGACGAGCTGATGCCGACGCCCATCGGCGTGCCGGGTGAGCTCTATACCGGTGGCGACGGTGTGTCGCGTGGCTACCTGCGTCGTCCACGGTTGACCGCCGAGCGCTATGTGCCCGATCCGTTCGCCACCGAGCCCGGGGCGCGGCTCTATCGCTCGGGTGATCGGGTGCGCTGGCGTGCCGACGGCACGGTCGAGTTCTTCGGTCGCGCCGATCGTCAGATCAAGCTGCGTGGTTTCCGGATCGAGCCGGGTGAAATCGAATCGGCTCTCGTGAGCCATCCCGAGGTAGAAACCGCGGTGGTGATGGTGCGCGAGGATCAGCCGGGTGATCGGCGTTTGGTGGCCTACGTGGTGCCCGACGAAGAGACCACCTCGGTCGACGCCGCGACCCTGCGTGAGCACATCACGCCACGCTTGCCCAGCTACATGATGCCGGCCGCCATCCTGGTGATCGATGCTCTGCCACTCAATCGCAATGGCAAGGTCGATCGTCGCGCTTTGCCGGTTCCCGAGTGGCAAGACGAGAGCGAGTACGAAGCGCCGAGCACCGACACCGAACGCACGGTGGCGGCGATCTACGCTGACGTGCTCGGTGTCGATCAGGTCGGTCGTTACGACGATTTCTTCGCCACCGGCGGTCATTCCCTGCTCGCCACCCAGGTGGTGTCGCAGATTCTCGAGCAGCTCGGGGTTGAAATCCCGCTCCGCCAGCTCTTCGAGAGTCCCGATGTCGCCGGTCTTGCCGCGGCGGTCGACACCGCGCTCGAATCGAGCGACGGTCGCCCGGCGCTGCCGCCGATCACATATGTCGAGCGTCCGGTCGCGGACGACGGCACGGTGCGTCATCCACTGTCGTTCGCTCAGGAGCGTCTGTGGTTCCTGGCGCAGCTCGAGCCCGACAGTCCGGCGTACCACATTCCGTCGCCGGTGCGTCTGCGTGGCGTCGTCGACGCCGACCGTCTGACCGCCGCGCTCGGCGCGATCGTCGAGCGCCACGAATCGCTCCGCACCGTTTTCCGCGAGATCGATGGCACCCCGATGCAGGTGGTCCTGCCGACGTCGTCTCTCGAGCTACCGATCGACGAGATCGACGAGACCGAGCTGCTCCAGGCGGTCGGTGAGGAGACCCGTCGTCCCTTCGACCTCGCCCACGGACCCTTGCTCCGCGCGCGCTTGTTCCGTCTTGCCGCCGACGACCATGTGCTCGCACTGACCGTGCACCACATCGTCTACGACGGCTGGTCGATGGGCGTGCTGATCCGCGAGCTGGTCACCTTCTATGGTGATCCCACCACGGTGATGCCAGCGCTCGAGGTTCACTATCCCGACGTCGCGGTTTGGCAACGCGAGCATCTGGCGCCTCGAGTCGAGGAACAGGTCGCGTGGTGGCGCGAGCGTCTCGACGGCGTACCGGTGCTCGAGCTGCCCACCGATCGGCCTCGCCCGGCGGTGCAGACCTGGGCCGGTGAAGCGGCGTCGATCGCCATTCCGGGAGAGCTCACCGCGTCGCTCGAAGGCCTGGTGCAAGACGAAGGCGGAACGGTCTTCATGGGTCTGCTGGCCATCTTCTCGGCGTTGCTCGGTCGCTGGTCGGGTCAGGCCGATCTGGCCATCGGTACGCCGATCGCCGGTCGTACTCGCGCCGAGATGGAGCCGTTGATCGGTTTCTTCGTCAACACCCTGGTGCTACGGGTCGATCTGGAAGGCGATCCGACGCTGCGTCAGTTGCTCGAACGCGCCCGCGAGACGACGCTCGACGCCTATTCGCGTCAGGACGTGCCCTTCGAACGTCTGGTCGCCGAGCTCGAGCCGGATCGCGATCTGGCCCATCCGCCGCTCTTCCAGGTGATGCTGTCGCTCCAGAACGCGCCCTTCGAGCGTGCACCGCTCGATGAAGCAGTCGTAGTCGAGCCAGTGAGCGGTGAGAGCACGACGGCGAAATTCGACATGCAGCTGTCGTTCGGTCAAAGCCTCGACGGTTTGCGTGGCGGTATCGAGTGGAATACCGATCTCTTCGACCGTACGACCATCGAGCGCTTCCTCGGTCATTTCCAGAGCCTGCTCGAGCAGGCGGTCGCATTGCCCGATCGACCGCTGTCGAGCTTCGAGCTCCGCAGCCAGGCTGAAATCGACCTGCTCGAGCGCTATGTCCACGGTCCCGAGCCGGTGGTGTGGCCGGGGACGACGATCGAGGCGATGATTGCGCTCCAGGCCGAGAAGACCCCCGATCGTGAAGCCTTGGTCGATCCCACCCGGTCGCTGACCTACGCCGAATTGCTCGGCCAGAGTCGACGTTTGGCGCGTCATCTGCGGACGCTGGGTGTCGGCCCCGAGGTCTGTGTCGGTGTCTGTATGGATCGCACCGTCGACCTCGTGGTCGCCTTGCTCGCGGTGCTCGAAGCCGGTGGCGCCTACGCGCCGCTCGATCCGAAATATCCCGCCGATCGGCTGGGCTTCATGCTCGAGGACTCACGCGCACCGGTCGTCCTCACCCGCGACGGCCGCGCCGAGGTCTTGCCGGCCCACGATGCGGTGGTGGTCGACTTGGCCGATGATCCCGCTGCTGGCTACGACGACGGGCCGCTCGGTCTCGATCTGCCCACCGATCGTCTGGCGTATCTGATCTACACCTCGGGCTCGACCGGCAAACCCAAGGGTGTCGCCATCAGCCATGCGTCGGCGGTGGTCATGCTCGGCTGGGGCCGTGACACCTTCGAGCCCGAGCTACTCGAGGGTCTCTACGCCGCGACCTCGATCAACTTCGACGTGTCGGTCTTCGAGCTCTTTGGCACCCTGTCGCTCGGTGGCACGGTGATCCTCGGTGACGACGCGCTGGCGGCGATCGATCATCCGCGTCGGGATCGCGTGACGTTGTTCAGCACGGTGCCGTCGGCGATCGCCGAATTGATCCGTGCCGATGGTCTCCCTGAAACGACCCAGGCGGTGAGCCTGGGTGGTGAGCCGGTCTACCGCACGCTCGCCGAGTCGATTTATGCGCACGACAAGGTGCGCGCTCTCTACAACATGTATGGCCCGTCGGAAGACACCACGTACACCTCGGTGGCGCTCATTCCAGCCGGGGTCGAGCATGGCGAGCCGACAGTCGGTAAACCGATTCACGGTGATCGTCTCTATGTCGTCGATTCCGAGCTGCGCCAGGTGCCGCTCGGGGTGCGGGGTGAGCTCTATATCGGTGGCATGGGCGTATCGCGTGGCTACCTGCATCGTCCTGGACTGACCGCTGAGCGCTACGTGCCCGATCCGTTCGCCACCGAGCCTGGTGCGCGGCTCTACCGCACCGGTGACCGAGTGCGCTGGCGCGCCGATGGCGAGCTACTCTTCGAGGGCCGTTTCGATCATCAGGTGAAGATCCGTGGTCATCGAGTCGAGCTGGGTGAGATCGAAGCTGCCTTGCTCGAACGTGACGAGGTGCGTGACGCGGTGGTCATGGCCCGTGGTGAAGGCGCCGACAAGCGCTTGATTGCCTGGATCACGGCGGCCGACCATGTCGCTGGCGAGCTCGACGTCACGCCAGTTCGCATGGCGCTCGGTGAGCGTCTGCCAGGGTACATGGTGCCATCCGCCTTCGTGGTACTCGATCGCCTGCCCTTGTTGCCCAACGAGAAGGTGGATCGCAAACGGCTGCCGACACCGGAGCCGACGCGTAGCGAGCGAGTCTACGTCGCGCCACGTACGCCGCTCGAACGCCAGATCGCCGCGCTTTTCGCCGAGGTGCTCGGGGTCGAGCAGGTCGGTATCGAAGACGATTTCTTCGCTCTTGGTGGTCATTCCCTACTCGCCACGCGTCTGGTGTCGGCGTTGCGCCGGGAGCTGAGTATCGAGGTGCCGCTACGGCAGCTCTTCGACACCTCCGACGTCGCGGGTCTGGCGCGGGCGGTCGAGCGACTGGATGGTTCCGAACACTTGCCGCCGATCACATCGGTCGAGCGTCAGCCGACGATCGACGGCAGCTTCCACCTGCCGCTGTCGTTCGCCCAGGAACGTCTGTGGTTCCTGTCCCAGCTCGAGCCCGACAGCCCGGCGTACAACATCCCGTCGCCGGTCCGTCTCCGTGG
>JBCDBH010000068.1:0-19972 GCA_039184055.1 Acidobacteriota bacterium | reverse complement strand
GGTGTGGCCGCGTTCTTTGCCATCGACCCAGATGACGGCCGGGCTCGGATCCGATTCCACCGAGACGACGAAACCCGGCGCGGCTCGTCTGCCGTTGCCACCCGCGACCGTGACGGCGGGTGCGGCGGTGGGGGGCTCGGACCAGCCGAGCACGATCGCGATCGGCTGACCAAAGCAGGTGGTGACCGACATCAGGGCGGCGAGCGCGGCGAGCAGGCGGAGGGTGGTGGCGATCGTACGCATGTCAATGAATCAAACGCAGCGCGTCGTCGATGTCGATGACCCCTCGGGCGGCGAGGTCGAGGGCCTGTTGGCCGAGTGGCACCAGTCCGTCGCGGCGCGCCAGTTCGTTGAGTCGTGAGGTCGGCGCGCGTTCGGCGATCGGCTCGCGAAGCGCCGCGCTCACTTCGAGAAGCTCGAAGATGGCGACCCGGCCACTGAAGCCGCGCGCTTCGCAACGCACACAGGTGCCGGCACGATAGTAGGTCTCGCTGGCGACCTCATGACCGGTGGCGCGTAGACGATCGGCCACGGCGGGGTCGAGCGGCTCGGCACGACGACAATCGGGGCAGAGTCGGCGCAGCAAGCGTTGCGACAGGCTCGCCAGCACCGCCGACGACACCAAGGATGCATCGACGTCGAGGTCGATCAGCCGATTGAACACCCCGGCGGCGGCGTCGGCGTGGAGCGTGGTGAGAATCAGATGACCGGTGAGACCGGCTTGCACCGCGATCTTGGCGGTTTCCCGGTCGCGGATTTCACCGACCATCAAGACGTTCGGATCTTGGCGGAGCACGGCGCGCAAGCCGGCGGCGAAATCGAGACCGAGCGCGGGTTTGACGGCGGTTTGGCTGAGAAACGGCAGACGCACTTCGACCGGATCTTCGATGGTCGCGATCCGCGCCACTTCGCCACGTTCTCGGTGGATCTGACCGAGGGCGGCATAGAGGGTGGTGGTTTTGCCGCTGCCGGTCGGGCCGGTGAGCACGATCAGGCCCTCGGGACGTTCGAGCAGCGCGCGCAAGCGTTCGAGCATCGTGTCGGGCATGCCGAGGGCCTCGATATCGCGCGTACCGATTCCCACACCGGCGAAACGCAAGACCACCGACTCACCGAATTCGGTAGGCAGCACCGACACGCGCACCTCGACCGGCTCACCCCGCGTGTCGATCGAAAAGCGACCGTCCTGCGGTGTGTTGGTGCGATAGGTGACGAGGTCGGCGAGCACCTTGAAACGACGGATCAGGCGTGGCTGCACCGTGCTGTCGACCGTGCCGATTCGGTTGAGCTCGCCATCGACCCGCAGCGCGATGTGACAGCCATCGGCGCGCGGCTGGAGATGGAGATCACTGGCGCGTTGGCTGATCGCTCGATGGAGGAGGCGGTCGACCAGGGTGCGAGCGTCGTCACCGTCGATGGCGACGCTCGAGGCATGGATGTCGGCCACCGTTGCGACCTCGGGCTCGACATCGAGGCTGACTCCGGGAGGTGTGCTCGGGCGACGTTCGAGCCAGTCGGCGACCAGCGACGCCACGACCGCGATGCCGACCCCGAGCCACAGCCATGGCTGTGACAAGCCGTGGAGCATCGTGTCGATACCGGTTTGCACACCGTCCTCGACGGACGTCGGACGGTAGGCGAGAAAAAACGCCACCACGCCGAACACCGCGACGGCGACGGTTAGCGCGTGCAAACAGCCAATGGCGCTTTTCACGGCGAAACGCTACCACGAGCCACGGAGAAGATCAGTCGATGTCTTCGTCTTCGGAGGCGGCGGGGAGGTCGATGGTGAAGACACTGCCCACTCCGGGGGTGCTGTCGACCGACACCTGGCCATCGTGGGCCAGACAGATGTGTTTGACGATCGCCAGCCCCAGCCCGGTACCGCCGACCTCGCGTGAGCGCGCGACGTCGGAGCGGTAGAAGCGTTCGAAGATTCGTTCCTGGTGCCGCGGCTCGATACCGAATCCCTGGTCGATGACCTCGATCCGGACGCGGTCGTCGATCCAGGTGGCGCGGGTCGCCACCTGATTGCCCTGCGGTGAGTACTTGATCGCATTGTCGACCAGGTTGCTGACCGCTTGGCGGAGCGCTTCTTCGTCGCCGATGACCCACAACGGTTCCTCCGGGAGGTCGCCGATGATCTGCACGCCCTTTTGCTCGGCGGTCGGCTGGAGGGCGCGAATACAGTCGAAGATCGAATGACGAACGTCGATCAGCTCGAGATGGAGGACGCCTTCTTCGGATTCGAGCCGCGCCAAGGACAGGAGATCGGTCACCAGGCTCGAGAGACGTGTCGCCTGGAGGCGGATCCGATCCAGAAAACGATGGCGCTTCGTGGGTTCGAGCTCCGGATCTTCGAGCAGGATCTCGACCATGCCCGAGATCGCGGTGACCGGTGTTTTGAGCTCGTGGGAGACGTTGGCCACGAAGTCTTGGCGAATGGTCTCGAGGACGCGTAGCTGTGTGATGTCCTCGAGCACCAGCACCGCGCCGGTGGTGGCTTCGGTGGCGCCCCGGAGGGGTGCGGCGTGCATGTCGAGAACCCGGTCGGGGCGACCCGGTACGCGCTCGACTCGGTTCACCGGTGCGCCGCTTTCGATCGCTCTGGTGAGGGTCTCGGCGATACCGCGTAGCCGGGTCACTTCCCATATGGGCTTGCCCGAGGCTTCGTCCGGATCGACCTCCAGCAGTCGCGCCGCCACCAGGTTGACGTGCACGATCCGTTCGCTGCGGTCGACCGCGATCACACCCTCCACCATGCTGGCGAGAATCGCGGTCAATTTGTTGCGGTCGGCGGTCAGCGTCTCGAGGGTGTCGCGTAGTTGCTGACTCATCCGATTGAAGCTGCGTGCCAGCATGCCGAGCTCGTCGTCGACCCCGAGTCGGAGCCCCACCGTGCGGCCATAGCTTCCGGCGGCGATCGACGAAGCGGCGTCGGCCATAGACAACAAGGGACGGGTCACCCGACGCGCCACCACCATGCCCAGTCCGAGTGCCAGGACCGTCGCCACCAGGGTGCCGATGATGACGATCGAGCGTAGCTCACGAAGCCGATCATCGACCGCGGTGAGCGGTCGCGCGGCGCGTACGTAGCCGCGTGGCGACACCTCGCCACCGAGCCGTCGGGCGTAGAACATCGTCGGCTTGCCGTCGAAGCGATCGGGGCGGGTGGCGACCCCGAAGCCGAGCATCCGCGCGGTCGAGATTTCGAGTGGTGAGACATCGAGCATCGGGGTCGCGCCGGCCGAGTCGGCGATCACCTCGACGCCGTCACCGTGAAAGACGGTCAATCGTGTGTCGTCGGTGACGCGGCCGAGTGCGGCCAGTCGTGTGCGGAGTCGCTCGTTGTCGGGCTCGTCGAGCATTTCTTCGGCCAGGACCTCGAGCAGGGTGACCTGGCTTTCGAGATGACGACGGATTTCGCCGCGCGCATCCTTCTCCAGATTGCGTCCAACCAGCACGCCGACCACACCCGCGGTGACCAGGATGAGGATGGCGTATCCGGCGTAGAGCTTCCACAGGAAGCGCGAACCCATCGACGTGCTCCAGAGTCTCAGTCTTCTTCGGTGATGTCGCGGAAGCGGTAGCCGACGCCGCGGATCGTCTCGATCAAGAAACGAGCCTCGGCGAGCTTCTTGCGAATCGCGCGGATGTGGACGTCGATGTTGCGGTCGATCACCGCGGCGCCGCCACCGATGACCCGGTTGACCAGCTGGTCGCGCGTGAACACTCGGCCGGGATGTTGCGCCAGCAGGTGGAGCAGACGGAATTCCGTGGCGGTGAACGAGCGCACTTCGCCCTCGACGGTCACTTGATGACGGAGGGGGTCGATCACCACGCTGTCGTGGTTGATGCGCTCGGCGCGACCTTCGTCTTCCTTGACCGCGCCCCGGCGGAGCACGGCGCGCACGCGCGCGATCAGCTCCTTGGGCGAGAAGGGCTTGAGGATGTAGTCGTCGGCGCCGACGCCGAGACCGAGCACGATGTCGCTCTCTTCTCCCTTGGCGGTCACCATGATGACCGGGATTTGGCGAGTCACCGGATCCATTTTCAGCTTGCGACAGACCTCGATGCCATCGAGGCCGGGTAGCAAGAGATCGAGTAGCACAAGATCCGGCGCGTGTTTGACCACGGTACGGACACCTTCCTCACCGTTGCCGACACCGACCACCGAAAACCCCTCGCGTTCGAGGTTGTGCTCGATCACTTCGCGGATATCGGCTTCGTCTTCGATGACGACGATTTTTTGTCGTGACACGGTTTGCTCCTGCGTGGGTCAGCCAGTGGGGCGGTGACGGATCACCTCACCGTTTACCATAAAGACGACGTCTTCGGCGATATTGGTGGCCAGATCGGCCATGCGTTCGAGATAACGGGATACCGAGAGCATCTGCACCAGACGTTCGATGTGGTCGGGTTGCTCGCGCATCCGGGCTTGTAACAGGTCGTAGATCCGTTTGTGCCGCGAGTCGACGTCTTCGTCGGCATGGAGCACTTTGTGGGCGAGCTGGAGATCGCGATTGACCAGGGCGTTCAGGCTGTCGCGCAACATGGCTCGCACGCTGTCGGCCATTTCGTCGATTTCGACCGGAATCGGGATCGGTGGTTCGGAGATCAGGTAGATGGCGCGCGCGGCTAGGTTGCTGGCCAGGTCGCCGACTCGTTCGAGATCGTTGTTGACCTTCATGGCGGCGATCACGAAGCGCAGATCCGCCGCCACGGGCTGGTGCAGGGCGAGGATCTTGAGGCACTCTTCCTCGACCGCGATCTCGCGTGCATCGACCACCGCGTCGCCTTCGATCACCTCGGTGGCGAGCTCGTGTCGTCGATCGGCGAGCGCCAAGAGAGCTTTGTTGGTGGCGTCTTCGACCATCGAGCCGAGAAGGAGAATCTCTTTCTTCAGCTGTTCGAGGTGGTGGTTGAGGCGTTTGGGCACGACGAGAATCCTAGACGTCGAAACGACCGGTGACGAAAGCTTCGGTACGTGCTCGACGTGGGCGGGTGAACATTTCTTCGGTCGAGCCGGCTTCGATCAGGGTACCGGCGTCGAGCAAGACGGTGTCGTCGGCGACCCGTGAGGTTTGACGCAGCGAATGGGGCACCAGGACGATCGTGGTTGCGGTTTTGAGGTCGAAGAGCAGATCCTCGATCCGCGCGGTCGACGTCGGGTCGAGTCGGCTACAGGGTTCGTCCATGAGCAAGATCTCGGGCTCGAGCACCAGGGCACGGGCGATACACAGACGCTGTTGATCACCGAGTGAAAGCTCACGTGCCGGCCGGTCCAAGCGGTCGGCGAGCAGGCTCCATAGGCCGACCCGGGTCAAGGCTTGCTCGATACGCGCTTCGACATGGTCGTCGACACCGTGGATCGACAGCCCCCACGCCAGATTGTCGAAGATCGAACGCGGAAACGGATTCGGTCGTTCGAAGGTCATACCCACCCGACGACGCAGAGCCAGCGGGTCGATGTCGCCACCGTGGATGTCGACGCCACCGAGTCGGATCGTGCCTTCCCGGCTCGATACCGCGACCAGCTCGTTCATACGGTTGAGAGCGCGTAGCAACGTCGACTTGCCGGCGCCGGCCGGTCCGATGACCGCGGTGACCCGATGCGCGTGGAGATCGAGGTCGATCGAGTCGAGTGCGAGGGTCGAGCCGTAGCGCACCGTGAAGGCACGCATTTCGACGAGCGCGCTCATCGGCGTGCACCCTGCTTTGCGTCGTCACCACGCCAGATCCATCCAAGGGCCCAGATGAAAGTGTAGAGCGCCAAGAGCACGGTGGCGCCCGCCGCGGCGAGTTGACGGAAATCGACTTCCGGACGCGTTGCCCAGCCAAAGACCTCGAGCGGCAAGGCGGTCACCGGATCGTGTGGGCCAGCTGGTGACGCCGCCACCCATATCAACCCACCGAGGACGACCAGCGGCGCGGCGTCGCCAAAGGTGCGACCGACCGCGACCGTGCTGGCGGCGAGCAAGTGGCGACGCGCGGCGGGGATCACGTGATGGCGCAGCGTTTGCCAGCGGCTGGCGCCGAGCGACCAGGCGTGGTGACGGAGCGCCGCGGGTACTTCGGCGAGCGCGCCACGGGCACGGATGGCGATCCGTGGCAAGAGCAGCGCGGTCAGGGTGAGCGTGCCCGCGGCGAGCGATCGGCCGAGCCCGAGGTCGAGCGTGGCGACGAGCAGGCCGACGATGCCGTGAATCACCGGGGGCGTGGTGGCGAGGAGATTCATCCAATGCCGCAGGATCCGAGTCGAGCGCGACGGCGCCGCGAGCTCCTCGAGATACATCGCCACGATGATGCCGCCTGGGATCGCGACCAGCAGGGCGGGCACGATCATCATCACCGAACCCGTGAGCGCGGCGCCGATCCCCGTTTGATCGGCGAAGCGTGACGGCAGCGCGGTGAGAAAGTCGAGATCCAACCAGCCGAAACCACGAACGATCAGATGCGCCGCGAAGGCGATGTAGACACCGCTGGCGATACCGGTGGCCACGGCGCGGGTGGCGCGGCTACGCCGGCTCCGGCGGTGCCGATCGGCGAGCCGCCGTGGCTGGTCGACGATGGCCGGAATCATCGGGCCGGCTCCGGAGTCGAGCGTCGTAGCCAGGTTTCGGCACCGAAGTGCGTGGCCGCGACCAGGGCGAAAAGACAGATGGCGGCTACCGCCATGGCGGCCATGTGGGGCCCACCGGAGGTGATGTCGCCGAGCGCGAGCTCGATCGACCACGACGACAGCGTTTCCGCGCCACGTCGTGGGTCGAGGCTCACCGTGGCCACCGAGCCGGCCACCAGGGTGACGATCATCGTCTCCCCGAGGGCACGGGCCAGACACAAGAGGACCGCCGCGAGCAGCTGAGGGCGCACCACCGGCCACACGATCATCCGCTCGACCTCCCACGGGGTCGCGCCGAGCGCGAGCGCGGCATGGCGAAGCTCGGGGGCGACACCACCGAGCACGCGATCGAAGAGCGATGTCATCAACGGTACCACCAAAAAGGCGATGACGATCATGGCGGCGAGGGCGCTGCGCATGTCGGTGCCCGGGAGCCACGTCACCAGCAAAGGCGCGATCAGATCGAGAGCCAGCACGCCGTAGATCACCGTCGGTACATTGGCGAGACCGTCGAGCGCGGGTACCGCGACGTGGTGGATACGAGGATGCTCGGTGAGGGTCGCGGCACAGGCGAGCGCCAACGGAATAGCGAGCACCACCGCGCCGAGCGCGATGAAGATCGAGCCCCAGAGGGCGGCCGGCAAGGTGACCAGCAAGCCTTCGGCGCCGCCGGTGACGCCGTGGAGCGCGGCGCTCGCCAGTCGCGCGACGAGCACGAGAGCGAGCAGGCCGATCAGGATCGTCAGTCCCCCGAACACCGCGAGGACCAGAGCTTCTCGGCGTCGCGTCTTGGAGGCGTCGGCGCTGTGGGCCGTGATCACGGCGTGTCGAGTCGAGCCACGACACGCTCGGAATCGAGCTCGATCAGCTGACGCGCGAGCCCGGTCGCGACCTGTTGCTGCAGGTTGCGAGGCAAGGGCACGTAGCCGATCTCGTCGACCAGCTCAGGGCCGCGAGCGATCAAATGTCGGAGGAAAGCACGGGGAGCGGGCCGGCGAAGACTTTCGACATCGACGTACACGTAGAGCTGACGCACCAGCGGCGTGTACGAGCCCTCGCCGATGGTGACGCGGGACGGCAGGACCGGACCCTCACCCATGTCGATCGGAATGCGGCGCAGGTGGTCGCGATTCTGCGACCAATAGGCGTGGCCGAGCATGCCGAGCGCGTCACGATCGCTGATGATGGTGTGGGTGAGACGGTAGTCGTCCTCATCGACCATCAGCGGCTCGAGCTCGTTGCGTGCGCCGAGCACATGGTTCAGATGGTGGCGGGTACCCGAGCCCGGGCCCGGGCCGTACACCACGATCGGGCGATCGGGCCACGTCGGGTCGATATCGCGCCATGTCATCGTGGTCGGGTCGGCGGTCCAGATCCGCGTCAGCTGTTCGAGATCGAGCCGGTCGACGAAATCGTTGGCGGTCGGTACCACGACGGTGATGCCGTCGAACGCGAGCGGTAGCTCGAGCAGTTGATGCTCCGCTTCGATCGCCTGCCGTCGTTCGTCTTCGGTGAGTTGTCGCGAGGCGTTGGCGATGTCGACCTCGCCCCGTATCAAGCGCGCCAGGCCACCGCTGCTGCCGGAAACGCGGATCGTCGTTTGGACACCGGGATGGTGGTCGCGAAAGCTCTCCGCGGCGGCTTCGACCAGCGGGAACACGGTGCTCGATCCGTCGATGGTGATCGTGCCCATCAGCTGCTCGGCTCGGGCGGTGTTCTCGGAGTCGACGACGTCACCGAGCACGATTCCGAAGGCCACGAAGGTGGCGATCAGCAGCACGGTGACGAGGCCCTTGAGCATCGGAAGCTCCAATCGAAGTGGCGCGAATGTACGCGAAACAAGAATGCCACGCGAGCGCGTGGACGCACAAGTTCTTGTGTACGTTGGAAATGTTAAGTGAAGGAGAAGCGTCAGAAAAAATCAGATCGAGAGCTGGGATTTCCCAAAGATTTTTTCAAAAAAGGCCGAGATCCGAGGTGGCTTGACGGGAAAACCCGCTGATATGCGAATGTGTCACGCTCGCAATTTTGCATAGAGGAATTGGTCGAGTACCTGATCGTCTTTGAGCGCGCTCGACCGCAACCGCCCCTCGCGCTCGAAACCACACTTCTCAAGGACACGACAGGAGGCTGGATTGTTCTCGAGCACACACGCGTAGAGACGACGCAGCTCGAAGGCTTCGAAAGCCCAGTTGGCGAACGCTGTGACGGCCGCCGTGGCGATGCCTCGCCCCCAGACCGGTTCACCCAGCCAATAACCGATCTCGGCACTGATGCGTGCGATGTCGTCTTGGGGAATCAGCCCGATACCGCCGACGGCCTCCCCATCGACGACGATGGCGAAATCGGTTTGCGGCGCGCACGAGCGGCAGAAGTCGATCCACTCGTCGGCGTCGCGAAGTCGATACGGTTGAGGAAAACGATCCCGGAGATGGCGTGCGACCTCGGGATTGTCGGCGTGTTTGGAGAGCGAGACACGGTCGTACCGTCGCCAAGAACGCACGGTGCAGATACCGCAGTCGAGATCGAGATCGTACGTCATCGGTGTTGACCCATCATTCCTATAGTAACCTGCCGGGAATGGCGCGATTCATTACGTTCGAAGGTCTCGATGGCAGTGGCAAGACGACTCAGCTGAACAAGACGCTCGAGTGGTTGGCGGCCCATCGTATCGACCATGTCGCCACCCGCGAGCCGGGTGGCACGCCGCTCGGCGATCGAGTTCGTGATCTCTTTTTGGCGAGCCATTGGGGCCAGCTCGATGGGGTCGTCGAAGCGTTGTTGGTATTCGCGAGTCGGCGGCAGCACCTTCTCGAAGTCATCGAGCCGGCGCTCGCCACGGGGCGTCATGTCATCTGTGATCGGTTCACCGACTCGACCCGTGCGTATCAAGGCGGTGGTCGTGGCGTCGACGCGACCTGGATCGAAGAGCTCGATGGTTTGGTCACCGGTGGGCGGATGCCCGACCATACGCTGCTCTTCGACTTGCCTGGTGAATCGGCGCGGGAGCGCGCCACCGGTGGCGACCGTCTCGATGCCGAAGCGCTAGCGTTCTACGAGCGGGTGCGCGCCGGTTTTCTCGACGTCGCGCGCCGCGATCCCGAGCGGGTGGTGGTGATCGATGCGACCGCCGACATCGAGACCACCTGGCGACGAGTCGAA
The DNA here is from genome assembly GCA_039184055.1 of Acidobacteriota bacterium. GTDB lineage: Bacteria > Acidobacteriota > Thermoanaerobaculia > Multivoradales > J023 > JBCDBH01. Next base: position 10,188 of record JBCDBH010000068.1, on the reverse strand, counting down.
GCCCATCTGCGTGCGTGGTTCGACCTGTCGTGAGCACGCTCGATACGGTCAAAGAGCTGGCTGCCAGCGGCCGTCTGTATCCATCGGTGATCCTGCACGGAACCGACGATGGGCATCGGCGCGCCACCGCCCTCGAGCTCGCGGTGGAAGTGCTGTGTCCACGGGGTGATGCGGCTTGCCGCGACCGGGTGACCTGGCCGGGAAGCGACCCTCATCTCTTCCATCCCGATCTTCACGTGCTCGAGCGCGATCTACGCACCACCACCTCGGCCGAGGCCACCAAGGGTTTCTTGCGTACCGCCTATCGGGCCCCCTACGAGGGACGCGCGCAGGTGTTCGTGATCGCCGAGGCCGACACCCTGAGTGGCGAAGCCGCCGACGCCTTGCTCAAGATTCTCGAAGAGCCTCCCGATCGCACGCCACGTCATTTCTTCTTGCTCGCTGGCGCCGATCGCAGTCTCTTGCCGACGTTGCGCAGTCGTTCACTGGTGCTCTTTCTCGGCCCTTCGGAACCGCTCGATCATGAGTTGATCACGTCGGTGGCGGGGCAATTCGGTGATGCCGTGGAACGCTGGCGCGATACCGGTGCCACCGCCTATTTGCTCGCTGCGGCAACCGTGTTGGGCGAGATCGAAGGTTGGCGTGACGCGCGCGCCGAGCGCCCGTGGGCGACCGCGGCGGCGGTGGTGACGCGGTGTGCGCGCGGGATGTCGTCGGCACCCCATCGCCGCGCGCTCTTGGCGCTCGCCGATGCCTTGATGAGCGCCGGTCGGTGGCGTCTGCGAGGCATCACCCACGGGCGCATTCTCGAAGGCTTGATCGCACGACACTTAGGTTGATTCTTCGAGTGGTTGATTCAATGTTGTAAAAGACTCGCGCGTCATGGCGAGGCGAGGTGGCGCGGGCTTGAGATCACATCCGACGCGCACTATCATCGCGCGGCGTGTGCCGGTCAGCACCCCATGCTTTCCGCACTTCTTAGGCTCACCTCTTCTAGTCGTGCGATGGGCAATTGTCTCCTCGCGATCCAGCCCGTTCGAGCTCGACGATCATCCAACTAGGAAGGACCGATCATGTTCCGGAAAACGACGTTTATTACCGTGCTGCTCGTGCTCGCGTTGGCGGTGGCCGCCAGCGCGCAGGACAAAGTCCTCGCCAAGGTCGGCGACCAGACCCTCACCGAAGACCAGATCATGCAGGCGGCTCAGGGTGAGCTGCTCCAGCTCCAGCAGCAGCGGTACTCGATCATCGAGCGTACCGTGACCGCTCAGGTGCAAGAGCTGCTCATCAACACCGAGGCGCGGAATCGCAACCTGACTCCAGAAGAGCTGCTCAAGGTCGAGGTCGAAGACAAGGCTGCCGAGGTCGACCAGGCCTTGATCGACGAGTTCTACGAGGCGCGTAAGAGCCAGATCCGCCAGCCCAAAGAGACCGTCGAGCCGCAGATCCGCAACTTCCTGGCTTTCGAGAACTTCCGTGAGCGTCTCGAGAACAAGTACCCGGTCGAGATCATGCTCGATCCGCTGCGCTTCGAGGTGGCCGCCACCGGTCCGAAGAAAGGTCCCGACACCGCCGCGGTCACGATCGTCGAGTTCTCTGATTTCGAGTGCCCCTTCTGCAGCCGAGTGAACCCGACTCTCGCCCAGGTGCGCGAGAAGTACGGTGACAAGGTGCAGGTGGTCTTCCGTCAATTCCCGCTCCAGATCCACGCCAATGCCCGCAAGGCCGGTGAGGCTTCGCTGTGCGCCGACGAGCAGGGCAAGTTCTGGGAGATGCACGACGCCATGTTCGCCGACCAGAAGAACCTGGCCGTCGACAGCCTGAAGATCATGGCGGCGGGGATCGAAGGTATCGACGCCGCGGCTTTCGACACCTGTCTCGATAGTGGCAAGCATGCCGCCACGGTGGCCAAGGACCTCCAGGAAGGTGCCGCTGTCGGTGTCCAGGGCACCCCGGCGTTCTTCGTCAACGGTCGCTTCCTCAATGGTGCCGTGCCGTTCGAGCGCTTCGTCGAGGTGATCGACGACGAGCTGAGCCGCTCCGGCAAGTAACGCGCCGGGCCGGTTCCCGGCCCGTGCTCGACGCACGATAGCCGCTCTTTCGGGAGCGGCTTTTTTCGTGCTCACGTTTCCTTCTCGCCGGATCGCACGTCTCGCGTCATGGCTCGGCTATCATCAGAGTCATGTCTGATCTTTCATTGGATGTGTTCCGCGCCGCTATGCGTCGCGCGTCGGAGCGCATCGCCACCTATCTCGAGACCATCGAGAGCCGGCCGGTGCGTCCGCCGATCGAACCGGGCACGGTCGCCGCCGCCTTGCCCGATGCACCACCGATCGAAGCCGAAGCGCTCGATGTCATCCTCGATGATTACGAGCGGCTGATCGAGCCCAACGTCACGCATTGGAATCACCCCGGTTTTCTAGCCTATTTCTCGAGCACCGGGTCGATGCCGGGCATCCTCGGTGAGACGCTCGCCGCTGGCCTCTCGGTCAACGGGATGTTGTGGCGTACCGCGCCCGCGGCGGTCGAGCTCGAGCTCCGCGTGTGTCGCTGGCTGCGTGACATGGTCGGGTTGCCCGCCGACTTTCACGGTCACATCAACGACACCGCGTCGATCAGCACGATGTTGTCACTCGCCGTGGCGCGGGCGCGCGCGGTGCCGGACGCTCGCGAGGCGGGGCTCACCGGTCGGAATCTCCCGAAGCTCCTCGTGTACACCAGCGAGCAGGCTCATTCGTCGGTCGACAAGGCGTCGATCACGCTCGGTCTCGGTCTGGACCAGGTGCGTCACGTTCCCACCGACGATGGCTTCCGGATGAATCCCGACGCGCTCGCGAGGATGATCGCCGAGGATCGCGCCGCCGGTCATCAGCCGATCGCCGTGGTCGCCACCATCGGCACCACGTCGACCACCAGTATCGATCCGGTCGAAGCGGTCGCCGACATAGCCGATGCCGAAGGGCTGTGGTTCCATGTCGACGCGGCGTGGGCGGGGAGCGCGGCGGTATGCGCCGACTATCGGCACCTCTTCGCCGGTTGGGAACGGGCCGACTCGGTGGTGATCAACCCTCATAAATGGTTGTTCGTGCCGATGGATTGCTCGGTGCTCTTCGTCCGTGACGTCGATGCTCTGCGTGCCGCGTTCGCGTTGGTGCCCGAGTATCTGACCACCGCCGAGCGTGCGACCACGGTCGATCTGATGGACTTCGGTCCCCAGCTCGGGCGTCGATTCCGCGCGCTCAAGTTGTGGTTCGTGATTCGTGCGTTCGGTGTCGAAGGCTTGGCGGCGGTGATTCGTGAGCACATCCGTCTCGGCCAGGGCATCGCGGCACGCGTCGACTCGGATCCCGACTTCGAGCGCTCGGCACCGACACCGTTCTCCACCGTTTGCTTTCGTATGATCGCCCCTGATCTCGACGCGTCGACGCTCGACCGTGTGAACGAGCGCTTGCTCGACGCGGTCAACGCCGACGGTCGTATCTTTCTTTCGCACACCAAGCTTCACGATCGCTACGTCTTGCGGTTTTCGGTCTCCAACCTGCGTACCGAGGCACGTCACGTCGACATGGCGTGGGAGCTGATCCGCGAGCACGCCACCCGCCTGATCGGGTCATCTCGACAAGGGGCGGCCATCCAATCCGAGGAACCATGAGCGACGATAGCTACCCGCATATTCCCTACAGCTTCGAGCGTGTACCGCTCGACATCAGTCAGCGTCGAGCCGACGCCTTCTACCAGCAGATGAACCGGCGGCGGAGCGTGCGTGGATTCGCGCCCGATCCCGTGCCTCGCGAGCTCATCGAACGTGCCATTCAGACCGCGTCCACCGCGCCTTCGGGGGCGCATCGTCAGCCGTGGACCTTTGTCGCGGTGAGCGACCCGGCGATCAAACACGAGATCCGGGTGGCCGCCGAGAAAGAGGAGTACGAGAGCTACGAGGGTGGACGGATGCCCGAAGAGTGGCTCGAGGCTTTGCGACCGATCGGTACCGATTGGCAAAAGCCGTTTCTCGAGGTGGTGCCATGGATCGTGGTCGTGTTCGAGGAGCTCTATGGCTTCGACGACGAAGGCAACAAGCGCAAGAACTACTACGTGCCGCAGAGCGTCGGTTTGGCCTGTGGGCTGTTCATCGCCTCCTTGCACAACATGGGTTTGGCGACCCTCACTCACACGCCGAGCCCGATGAAATTCCTGTCGAAGATTCTCGGTCGACCGAAAAACGAAAAGCCATTCATCCTCTTTCCGGTCGGTTATCCGGCCGCAGGCGTCACCGTGCCGGATTTACGCCGCAAGGATCTCGACGAGATCACCGTGTGGAACCCACGTCCCAACGAAGAGGAGGAGAGCTGAGCGAGCGATCCGAGCCGCTGGTGTCCGCGTAGAGACGAGTGTTCGAACGACAATCGACTCCACGCGTGCATGCCCGCGGGCACGTCTAGCAACCTTGCGACCACACGAGAGGAAAAAACCATGGCCGATATTCGAGGCACGCTAGTTTGGCGCAAAGCGCTCGATCTCGATGAGCTCCCCGAGGGCCGGGTCAAACCGGTCACCTGCGGTGTGCACACTGTGTGTATGAGTCATTTCAAGGGTCAGTACGCGGCGCTGAGCAACAAATGCCCGCATCAGGGCGGACCTTTGGGTGAGGGCTCGATCGAGGGCGAATACCTTCGCTGCCCTTGGCATGGTTGGGATTTCGATCCGCTCAGCGGCAAGTCGCCGGGTGGCTACGACGACGGTATACCCACCTACGAGGTCGACGTCCGTGAAGATGGCATCTACGTGCAGTTCGAAGAGGAGAAGCCTCACGTTCGCACGGTCACCGACGTCATGGCCGAGACCATGGTCAATTGGGACGTGCGGGTCGTCTTCGGCATGGTCGGTCATTCCAATCTCGGTCTCGCCGACGCGCTGCGGGTGCAAGAGGAAAAAGGTGAGCTGGCCTATTACGGCATCCGTCACGAAGGCGCGGCCTCGTTCGCCTGTTCGGCGTATGGCAAATTGACCGGCAGGCCGGCGGCTTGTCTCGCCATCGCCGGCCCCGGCGCGACCAATTTGCTCACCGGGTTGTGGGACGCCAACGTCGACCGCTCACCGGTGCTCGCGCTCACCGGTCAGGTCGACACGCAGGTGGTCGGTCCAGGTGCGTTCCAGGAAATCGATCTCATGGCGGCGTATGGCAAAGTGGCGCAATTCGCCCAGCCGGTGCTGCACACCAGCAAGCATGCCGAGCTGATCAACCTCAGCGTCAAATCGGCGATTCTCAACCGGGGCGTGTCGCATCTCATCTTTCCCGACGAAGTGCAGACGCTTCCCGCCGCCGAAGGTGCCAGAGCCGGTGCGCCACACGGCCGCATCACCACGCGGGACATCGCTCCGCCGGCTGAAGCGGTCGACCAAGCGGTCGACCTGCTCGCCAAGGCCGAGCGGCCGGTGATCATCGTCGGTCACGGTGCGCGGTTCGACATGGAGTCGATCACGTCCTTCGCGGAGGAGCTCGGTGCGCCGGTGGTCACCACCTTCAAGGGCAAAGGACTGATCTCGGATCATCATCCGCTCGGCTGTGGTGTGCTCGGTCGCAGCGGTACCCCGATCGCCAGCTGGTTCATGAACGAGAGCGACCTGCTTCTCGTCTTGGGTGCGAGCTTTTCCAACCACACCGGCATCACGCCCAAGAAGCCGACCATTCAGGTCGATTTCGACGCGGTTCAGCTCGGGCGTTTCCACAAGATCGACGTTCCGGTCTGGGGTGAGATCGGAACCACCGTCGAGATCTTCAAAGAGCGGCTCGCCTCGGGTACCAGGTCGAAAGATCATCGCGACGAGGTCGCCGAGCGCTGGGCCATCTGGCGTAAGGAGAAAGAGAGCCGTTTGGTCGACGACTTCGACAAGGGTGTGAGCTCTTCACACATCTTCGCGGCGATGAATCGTCATGTGCCCGAAGACGCGATCATCGCGGTCGACGTCGGCAACAACACCTACTCCTTCGGTCGCTACTTCGAATGCACCCGGCAGGCGGTCCTGATGTCCGGCTACCTCGGCTCGATCGGTTTCAGCTACCCGGCCGCCATGGGCGCATGGACCGCCACCCAACAAGACGATCCACGGTTCAAAGGTCGTAAGGTCGTCTCCGTGAGTGGTGACGGTGGCTTCGGCCAGTACATGAACGAGCTCCTCACCGCAGTCAAATACGACATGAACATCACCCACGTTTTGCTCAACAACAGCGAGCTCGGCAAGATCTCCAAAGAGCAGCGCGCCGGTGAATGGCACGTGTGGCAGACCTCATTGCACAATCCGAGTTTTGCCCAATACGCCGAAATCAGCGGCGCGCTCGGGATCCGAGTCGAGCGTGCCGATCAGCTCGACGCCGCGCTCGAACAGGCCCTCGCCCACGACGGCCCGTCGTTGGTCGAGATCATCGCGGATCCGGAGTTGATCTGAGCAAAGCCCAGCCGTGGTGGCGTTGCCGACACGGCTGGGTTCTATAGCTTCTTGGTGAACGTGATCTTGTCCTCACCGTCGGTCCAGAAGTCTCGGATGCGCGATTCCTGCTCGTAGCCGAGGTTTCGATAGAACTCGCAGGCGCCGATCTGTTCCGGCGAGCTCGACGTGTCGACGATCAAGAGTCGCTGCCCCGCGCGCCGCAACCGCTCTTCCGTGGCGGCCATCAGCGCACGTCCAACGCCCAGCCTCTGACTTTTGGGGAGCGTTCCAATCGCTCGCAGATTCCACGTGCCCTCTGTCATCGACTCGGGCTCGGCATACACCAGTCCCAGAACTCCATCTCGATCGAATACGAGCCAGAACGCCTGGCAGTCTGGATCCTCGAAGAAGGGTCTGACCATGCCGTCGAGCAAGTCCGCTGGAAAAAGCGTGGCATCCACGATTCTCCGCATCGCCTCGAGATCCGACGGCACGGCTTCCCGTACCTTTCCATGATTGGACTCGACCACCATGGGTATGCCTCCTCTGTTATAGCCGCGGCTTAGGTGTCAGTTGACCGGATCCGGCTCGGCCCGAAACGCCACAGCCAAAAGGTCAGCGTTCCGGCGGTGACGAAAAGACCGGCGAGAAAGCCCCACCAGATCCCGACCACGTCCATGCCGCGAGAAAAGGCGAGCCAGATGCCCAGTGGCAGGGCGATGACGTAGAAGCCGATCAGGTTGATCACCGCCGGGGCTTTGGTGAGTCCCTGGCCGCGTAGCGCTCCCGCCGCCACCACCTGGATACCGTCGAAGAGCTTGAAGGCCGCGGCGATCGGCATGAGCAGCGCGGCGACCGCCACCACTTCATTCTCGTTGGTGATCAATCGTGGAAGGAAGGCGCGTCCGAACCAGAACCCGACTCCGATCATCGCCATGATCGCGGTCGTCATGGCCATCGCCACCCAGGCCGCGCGTTGCGCCTCGTGTGGTTTGCCGGCGCCGATTTGATTGCCCACGCGGGTCGCGACGGCAAAGGAGATGCCGAGCGGAATCATATAGATCACCGCGTCGAGCGTCAGAGCGATGGTGTGGGCGGCCAGAGAGATGTGACCGAGTCGACCGGCGAGCAGGGTCGAGATCTGAAAGGTCCACATTTCGAGCCCCACCTGGATCGCCACTGGCCAGCCAAAACCCACCACCGCGCCGATACCGGCCATGGTGCGAAGCTTCCACACCTGCCACGGCATCGAATCGCCGACTCTGTGCATCCACCACAGGAGCACGATCGTCATCGCCGCCTGGGTGATCGACGTCGACATCCCGGCGCCCAGCGCACCGAGCTCGGGAAAGGGCCCAGGGCCGAAGATCAACAGCCAATTTGCCAGCGCGTTGACGAGGTTGGCACCGATTACCACCACCATCGGCATCCGCACGCGGCCTTGAGCGAGCAGCAGATGCTTCAGCACGAAAAAGGTCATCAAGAACGGAATGGATGGAATCTGCGCTTGGGCCCACACGCCGCCGATCGCCGCCAGCTCCGGGTCTTGCTCGAACAACAGCAGCATCGGTTCGGTCAGCGCCCACGCCACCGCCAGCACCACCGACATCCCCATCGCAATCGCGAAAGTGTCCGCGAACACCGCATCCAGGCGTTTCTTGTCCTGACGTCCAAACGCCTGTGTCGCGATCGGATCGAGCCCGAGGATCAGGCCCACCCCGAGCACCATCGTGCCCGAAATCCACGTTCGCCCCAGCGCGACCCCGTCGAGTGCCTCGACACCAAAGCGCCCGAGCATGGCGATATCCACCACCCACAACATCATCGCGCCGAGCTGCGCGGCGATCGCCGGGCCGGCCAGAGAGCTTAGACGCTTGATGTCTTCACGGATGCCGTCAGTGAGCATCGCGTGGGTTTATCACATTGGAGTAGGTTGCCAGCTGGTGCTGTGAAGGTTTCGGTGTCTCTCAGAACTTGCCGCGATTGCCCCATTCACTTTCCGGCAAGATCTTCTCTTCGACATCCCAATGCTCGACGATGATGCCGTCGGCGATCCGGTAGAGATCGAAGGTGGCGTGGTCTTGCCCGTCGATGACCTTGCGAGCGTAGGTGACGACGAAGTTGCCTTGGCCGATGAGATGGTGAACCTCGGTATAGCGGACGTCGTGACGACGCAGGTAGTCGAGGTAGGCGTCGAGACCGTCGGCGATCTGGGGGTTGTGCTGATGGAGGTCGACGGCGAGGAAGCTTCCGGCCTGGTGATGGTCGGCTTCGGTGAGGACGGCTCGGGTGAATCGTCGCACGAGCTCTTTGTTGGCGTCGGTGTGCTCGAGATCTTCGATGTCGGTGGGGCCGTCGACCATGGAGCGACCGGAAACGGAATCGGGCTCGAAAGCTTGGATGGAGTCCCAATGCTCGATCATGCGGTCCTGGTCGTCGGTATCGAAGAGGTCGCCGGTGACCCAGCGGCTCTGGCCGTTGTTGAGGTCTTGGTAGGCCTGGAGCCAGACGTGGTTGCCGTCTTGAAGACCACGGACGATTTGGATGTCACGCACGGGATTGCGCTCGAGAAAGGGCTCGAAGAAGGCGAGAAAACCCTCTTTGCCATCGGGCACGCCGGTGCTGTGCTGGGTGTAGCGAGCGCCGGTGTATCGGGCGAGCGCCTCGTGGGCGTTGCCGTCTCGGATGCCTTCTAGATAGAGACCCTTGGCGTTGTCGAGCTTGCTCATGTCATGGTTTCCTTGTTGGCACGTAGGTGTCGTTTTCGGTCGCCGGTGTAGTCTGTGTCTGAATACTGAAAGGTTCAACGGTGGCTTCCGGTCAGGTTGATGGTGGAAATCGGACAGTGGATGAGCTTGCTTTTCGTCATTCGGAAGGCGCGACGGCGCTTATCGACGTGTTCCGGCTGTCGGAGTTGCGACGGCGGGAGATGGATCACTCGATCCATGATTTGAATCGAATTCGATTCGATTTGCTGCAGATCGTGACCGGAGGAGAGGGTTTCCACTGGGTCGATTTCGATCGGCTACCGCTTCGGCACGGCGATGTGCTCCATCTCGGCTCGGGGCAGGCCCATGCGTTTGATCGAGACTCGACCCACGAAGCTCTTCTCGTGGTGTTTTTGCCCGAGGCGATTCCGGGGGATCTCTTGCGACTGGCCGGTTGGGGGCGCTCGGGCGTGGTGCATCTCCCCGGCGAGGAGACGGAGGTCTTGGTATCGATCGCTGAGCTGATGCTCGAGGTCCAAAAACGCAAGCTCGAAGCGGGAAACGAAACGCAGCGTTTTCTGTTGGCGGCGGTCCTCGGGCTGGTGCGCGAAGCGGCCCGGCGCGACGAGCCGACTTCGCGACCGGCGCGTACGAGCGTCGCATTCGACGAGTTGGTGGATCGACACTTCGCCGACCCGCTCGGTCTCGAGTGGTACGCGGCTCAGCTCGGTATCTCGACTCGTACGTTGTCGCGGATCTGCTTGAAGAGTCGCGGTGTGACGCCCAAGCAGCATCTCGATCGACGTCGTGGCCTCGAAGCGAAACGTCTTTTGCTCGATGCTGAACGCACGGTGCGTCAGGTGGGCGTCGTGCTCGGCTTCGAGGAGACGACCAACTTCGTCAAGTTCTTTCGGCGCGTCGTCGGTCAGACACCGACCGAGTTTCGACGTGCGGTGGGAATCGGCGCGCGGGCTGGATCCCGCGCGCCGTAGAGGCTCAATATTTCGGCAGCTTCGGCACCGGAATCATCTTCCGGATGAGGTTGCCGTCTTTG
>JBCDBH010000067.1:0-19995 GCA_039184055.1 Acidobacteriota bacterium | reverse complement strand
GCCTGGGTGAGTACCAGGATCCTTCTTGCAACGATCGGACGAGCCACGAGCTCAGAAACCAGCGTCGAGTCGTCCTACTCGCGATTGCCGGCGACCTGGTCAAAGACGACCTTCGACACAACCTGACGAAGATCCTGGACCGCTTTCCAGACCTCGACATCGAGCCCACTCGATACAGCGAACGGCCTCCACGCGCACAGCTCATGAGCGGCGCGCTCGACGTTCAGCCTTGACTGGCTTCTCACGGATCAGGACCACATCACCGTCCAAGCGCCAGCCGAGGAAACGAGGACCTTCCTCACTGTCGACATCCTCGTGCTCGAGAGGTCGGAGTAACAGAACGGTGTTGACGGTCGTCCTTCTGCTGATCGACAGTCGACGCTGCGATGCATCGCACAACTCCAGACCGCCGACCGTTTTGCCATCACTCGTAAAGATGAAGAAGCGATAGTTCTGAGCGCCTTTCCCTTTGGCTACGAAGATCCTGTCCACCCGCTTAACCCTCGACATCCAGAAAACTCTCTTAAGCGCATTTCGAAGACCGATCACTCGACTCGACACCGAGGGGCTGACGTTGTTCAGGGTGAGCTTGAGCGTTTCGTTGTACTCCCAGCCAGGAATCCCGAAAAGAACCGGATTCCCCAACAACCACCTCCACCACCGTTCTTTGGAACTCAAGCTGTGGTTGAGCGAGGCGCGAACACCGACCGGTCGCGACCTCATCATGCGGTCCGATGGGTAAGGATCTCGCTCCAAGGGTTCGACGAACTGCGCGAGCTGGCTGGCATCGATTCGCCGAGTCTGTCGAAAATAGCCGTTGGCAGCGGAGCCAGCGATCAAAGACATGAAACCAAGTCCGAAAAGGAGCGGCAGATAAGCTCCCAGAGTTTTCTGCTTGACGTCGACGACAATCGGGATTCTGGCAATCAGTCCTTTTGATTCTGCGTTCTCGAGCTCGAGAATGCCATCGATTCGCTGCGGCCTCGCGTCCATCTCGACCGTGATTCGCGCGATGAGCGGTGAGCTTCGACCAACTTCGAAGGTCTTCACGTCCGTTGGGGTCCTGAGCAAACGCACATCGACGCCAGCCTGATGTCCGCTCGGTTTCCACCGAGTATGAAACCGATGGTGGTCGTGTTGGTCGTCGAGCGTGAATCTGACCAGGGTCGTCGTGCCGGGAAATACCCTGATGGGCTCGACCGCGGGTTGTGCCTCGCCGCTGAGCAGTGCAACGTCACCAAAGCCGAGAGAGACCAACAACACGGCTACGAGGCCATTGCGACGACGGAATGACGGCCAAGTCATGACTGTGGATCTTCCTTCGACTCCATCGAATCCTGTCCGGGATCCGGCAGATCATCCGGGGCCATCTCCCCTTCCATAGCGTCGGTGCCCTCGGGACTCGCTTCATCGTCGGTCGCTCCCGGCTCGAGCTCCTCCACACCATCGGAAGGCTTCTCAGCTTGTTCGAGCCTCGCCCGCGCTGCTGCATCCGCGTCGCGAAGGACGGCACTGCTGGCAGGTGGATCGTCTTCGAGGACGAGGCCGATCCGCTGCCGTGCAAACGTCGCGACGTCGCTCCCGCCGAGCCGCGCCCAGGTTGCACCCGTGGGACGATCGAGACTGTCGAGCAAACGAGCCAGATCGGTCGCAACCGGACACGACGGAGAAAGCGTACAAAAGATGGCGAGGTGAACACCATCTTGCCCATCCGGCGTCAACGCTCGACCGATGACGAGCATCGCCTGCTGTCCAGTAGGCCCGCTCTCGGCACTCGGTGTCGCATCCGCAAGAAGCGGATCCGCACGATCAGTCAAGTTCGCCAACCCGTCGAGCACGGCACGTGTCTTGTCGTCGAGTGGCTCTTGCCCTCCCCAGCGACCCAACGCCCGGCTCAGACGAAGGTCGACGCCTTGTCGATTCCGACCGATCCACTTCCAGCCCGTGAAGGTGTCCCGGTGCATCGTAAAGCCCAGCCCTCGGCCCAGCGAGGCGGTGGCCAGACGACGAAGCGCCGCCGATACGGAAAGCTCCGATTGCCCAGTGTCGTCAGCCAGGGTTTTGACCAGCGACTCGGGCAAAGACAGGTCCGTCCATGCCAGAACCGGTGAGGCGAGTGAAGGAGACACCGTACGGTGAAAACGGTCGGCACCCAGGCTCGGCCGCGCCATACCTTGATCGATCGCTTCCGTGTAGATCAGGGCGTCGAGTTGGCCACGGGTACGATGGATGGCCAACGAGCGAGTCTGATCACCTGCCCAGAGCCAGGCATCGAAGTCTTGTGGCAGCGTTCCAGCCAACCGACCGGCCAATACAAAGGACTGCTCACGTTGTCCTAGTTCGTCGTCCGACGGCCCTCCGGCAGCTTCGGAGGTGAGCTGAAACGGCTGTTCGGATTGAAACTCGGGAAAAGGCAACTCACGCCGCTCGGGCGGTTGGCAAGCAACCAACATGACGACGAGCGCAAGAGCCGAGAGACTCCGGATCAGAGCTCTCATAACGTCCCCTCCTCACCGTGCTCGGCGGTATCACCCGCCACCGGTCCGGTCCCGTCATAGAGACGCCTGGGGAGTATCAACAATGGCAAGAACGTCCAGGACGAGGGCTGCTCGAAGTGTGTTGCGCCAACCGGGCTGTAGGCCGTCGCTTCGATCGGTACCAAGACACGGGCTTGCTCACCCTCATGCCGTGGATGGGCCGGTAAATCGGACCACACGAGCGGAAATCGCGCCCTGGGTTGCTCGGCCCAGGTCTCCAAGTGCCGACGCATCGCACGAGCAGCTTCCTTGCCGCGGGCATATCGCTCCGGCGGACCAGCCGCGTCCTCTTCGGTCGCAAAGCGTCCCTCTTCATCGCGATGCACAGCCACGTTGTGCGTCGCTAGCTCTAGCGGTGGTGGCGCGGCAGCCGCGGCAACCGCATGACTTTCCTCGAAAGACACGAAGAGACCAGAGGGAATATCGCAATGCTGGAGCAAAATCGCCAACAACAGGCTCTTCGAGTCGCAATCGCCCCGCCGATAGAGCAACGTGCTAATCGGTGGCCGCAGCCCTCTTTGCATGGCGAGCGGCAGCGAATACGGGATGCCTTGGACAAAGCGCGCCACATATGTAGCGATCTCGGTTGGCGAGGTGGCGCCCGAACGTCCGGCCTCCTCGCGGAGCTTGACCGCGAGCGGCCGCAACGCCGGCTCGAGGTGAGTCGCGAGCGCGACGCAGTAATGGTGATACTGCAAGATCCCAGCATCGCCAGGCTGACCACCGCTCTCCACTTCGTCTTCCCCGGCCGCGAGGTGCCAGGTACCGCGCGGTGAACCCCATACACTTCCGTCGTCGAGCCGATGCGATTCATCGGCGGCGTACGCCTCGTAGAGCGCTGTATAACCGGTGATGAGCTCATGGGTCTCATCCAAGTCGCGAGCGATCTCGGCAACACGTCGATCGAAGCCCGCATCGAGCGCTGCTTCGGATCCATCCTCGAGACGCCAGCGATGTTTCACCCAAACCAAGTTGCCTACGGTTTCATCTTCGCTGTACCAACAACGGCCCAAGTCGAAGAGATCGCCTTCACCGATCTCACGATCTCCGGTCATACGTTCGCGCGGCGCGGCCGCGGGACCGCCCTCGGGACGCAGGTGATGATCCAACCACGCGAGCGCCGCGTGGCGTATCGCTTCGTGTCGACCGTGGCGAAACCCTTGCACTCTCTTGTCTTGATCATCGTTCGGGTCCACTTCGAGCGTGAGCGCTCCCGCTTCGCTCGCCCAATGATCATGAAAAGCCAACAAACGGTCGTAGTCGAGCACCCGCTCGATCACCAACCTGGCCAGTCGCAGCGTGAGCTCCAAACCATCACGATGGAGAGCAGCGACCGTGCCGTTGCCACCGTCATCGAGGTCGAAAAAAACGAATCCCTCCCCCGCTCGGATGACCTGCCCGGTCTCGACTCGAGCATCGTCCTCGGTGAATAGACCAACCTCGATCTGGTCTCGACCGCCACGATAAAGAGAAGGTAGTACCAACCGGATCGCCGCGGCAACCAGACGGGCCGCTGGCCAGTGAAGAGGTGCCTTGGCCTGGATCTCACCGGCGACGTTCGGTGCCAGGAGCAACCCTTGTGTTTGTAACCGCATGCCCTTGAAGCGCTCGCGGATCTCGTCGTCGTAGACATGCCGTTGGCGAATCTCGCCACTTCGCGCGTCGAGTCGTAGGGTGGCTCGGTGAGTGACTTCGACTTCGATCTCCGCGAGCGCCACCGCGAGTGGCTCGTCACCGATGTGAACCGGCTCGTAGATCGGTTTTGAGCTCGGCTCGATGTGCAATCGACGACGCGGGCTCGAGATCTCGTCACCCAAGAACGGCTCGGCGAGCAGATCACTGAGGCTACCGATCAGCGGTCGCCGGCCACTTTCGCTCGCCGCCGTACCGACGACGACATAGCGACGTTCGGACCCGGCAAAGATACAGCCCGGGTAAAAGCGCAGCGCAGCGCTCGTTGAATCGATCCAATCGAGCGGCACGGCTGCCGTTCGATCGATCAATCGAACACCTTTCTCCGTCGTCAACTCCACCTGGGAGACTCTGGGTGGCAACGGGCTGCCCTCATCCTCACCACTCGCCTGTGCCAGGGCGCGTACATGCAGTAGCTGATCGTATTCGGCAACCGCGTCACCGATGTCTGGATGAGGCTCGGCGAGGAGAAGATTGTTGGCTGCAAGCTGCCGCAAACAGCCGACGATCTTATTGCCGTAGATCAACAGTAAATCGGCAACCTCACACCAACGCTGTACCAAATCACTCGCCAAGTGCGCGTTGGATACGATGCTGGTCGGAGGACGAAAGATCGGTTGCGGCAAACGTTTCAGCAGCGTGAAAAGATCGAAGTGGCGGTCACGAATGGTGAGCGCCATGTCTTCGTCGGGATCGATACGGGTGATCAAAGCGATCGGCTCGTCACCAGGCGGTGGTTCAGAGCCCGTGTCGGCTGGCCTACTGCCGCGGCGAAACCGTAAGCCTGCGTAGCGCAAGCGGTCGAGCTCGCGGATCACTTCGGTGAACGAGCCTTCCAATACCACCACCGCGGCCTCGGTCGGATCATCGGTCGCGTGCTCGATCACGTCAGCCTGGGGCAACACCGCCCTGCCGAGATGTCGGCGCGAATCGTCGCACGGCCGATAACACCACGCCACACCGTTCGCCTCACAACCAGCGACCAAGGTATCGAGGTCGAGTGGCTCACCGTAGGGAGTCTTGAAATCGTCGAGCCGATAAAAACGATGATGTGACCCCGCCGTGACCTGGCGCACATGCGCGGCATCCGACGCTTCACGAGCAACGCTCTCGGTCTCTTCTTCGTTTTCGTCGCCGTCTGGTCGTGCATCACGGCTATCGGTTCCACGACGTCGCTTGTCGCCACCAAAACGCCGCTCGATAGCCTTGATGCCACAGAGCTCCCTCGCCCACTGGCCGACGAACATAGACATCGAACCGGTCAGAACGAGATAAAGAGGCGAGCTCTCCTCTCCCAGGCGATTGACCTCTTGGAGCTCGCGAAGAAAGAGCCGAAGTCGGCGAAATGCGATTTGAGCATGTGCTTCGATCGGGCCAGCGAACGACTCGACGTCGTCGACCACGACCAGCCCCACATTGCGCAACCAATCGGCATGCCGTGAAGCATCGTCGAGAACGCCTCGTACCAACGTCGACAAATCGGCGATCACAACATCGGGAACGATGCCCTGTGCAAGATCCCCAACTAGATCATCACCCGCGCGACGAACTCGTAGGTTCCACCGTAACGTCGAACGCTCGACCCGATCGAAGGCTCGAACCAATGCCTTTGCCCGCACTTCGTCCCTGACAACGGCCAAGCACGCTCGGGTATGAACCAGCGTCTGGTTGGCCGCGGCGAGCACAGCCAACGTTGTCTTGCCGGCACCTTCAGGTGCAACCACCACCCGGTTTCGCTGTCGCTCGATTTCTTCTCGGTCGAGACCGAACGAGGGTCGGCCAAGCCGGAAGCTACCGTCGGCCGCCGGAGGTACGGTATGCACATAGCCGTGCTCCGACAGATCGCACAACACCGTCTGCTGCATGGGTGTCAGCTCGAGCTTCGGCGCGACCGCCAAGAGCTCACGGAGCAAAGGTGACAACAAGAAACTCTCACCGGTCGACGACTCGAGGGCGCTCACGGCACGGGGTGAACGAAACGTCAACGGCTCGCCGATCTGGTGTTGACTTCGGAGCCACGCGAGCACCTCCGGCCATCCGCTTCCGCCCGCGGTCTCGGCTACCACCGCCTCAGCGCTCGACAGCTCTCGCTCAGCACCACGCAAGCGCAAGTGAAGCACCCACGACAACCACAACAACACGCCGATCGAGAATGACGAGGCTGGCAGTCTGTAAGGCATCGCGCCAATCGCCATGTAGGCCCAGACCAAAATCGGCAGCGTGATTCCCACCATCGGTGTCGCCCAACTTCGATAAGCGACTGCCGGCTCGACGAGCGTTCGAGCGGCAAACCAGCGAGGCCACGACGGCAACGCCGTCTCGCCAGCGGTCGCCAGATTGTGCCCCAGCTGGTCACCGAGGAACAGTCGAATCAGTCGGCCGATCCAGCTCCAGACGATAAGCCAAAAGAGGAATGTGAGCAGCAAGCCGAACCACGGGTGTTGTCCGAGTGGCAGAAAAGCGCCGAGCTCCGGCCGATGGCCGAGAAACAAGATCTGCCAAGCCGGAGCGCCGGGAGTCAGGGTCAGCCGTGCCGCGAGTAAAGGCTCACTCGCCAAGCCCACGAGATAGAGACCGGCGGAGCCGACCCCGGCGAGCAAATAGGTTGGCCCTAGCGTCGCGATCCGATAGGGAACCAGATCCTCGGCTACCGCCTCCTCCGACTTCCGTTTCCGTCGCAGCAAGCGTCCGAGCACCCGAAACAAGGCCCGGGCCAATCGAAACGGTAGCGCGATCAGACCGACTCCCGAATAGCCCAGATCGAGCCGCCACAGGCGAACCACGGTCCTTGGCTCAGCGGTAATACGGCGCACCAAGCCGCGCTGTAACAAGACCGCGGTAAAAAACGCGAGAACCACGAGCAACCCGATCATGGCCGCGACGACCGTGGGACCGAGCCGGTGCAGAAGGTCGAAAGCTAGCGCGACCAAGCCCCAAAAACCCTGCTCGAACCAGGTCAGGATGCGCTGCACCCAATCGACGAGAACACTCACCTGGAGCCCTCCACGTCGTTGGCACGCGATCGCCGCTCACCTTGCTCAACCACCATCTCGATCACATCCCGGTAGCTGGTGAAGTGATCGATTCGCTGCGCCGCGCCGTCGCTCAGATGTGTCGGTTCGTAGCCAAGCAAGGCAAAGGTACGCTCGTGGAACGACTCGTAGCGTCGCAGATTGCGAATGATGTGGGGACGCAAGCCTTGTGCGAGCGACAACATGTAGGCGGCATTCGGACGCACGTGGCAAGGCACCACACGCATGGTCCTCGTCGTGACGGGCAGGTCGGATTGACCGCGGGCAGTCTCGAAGACAACCTCGAGATCGGGATGCAACACCAAGGCGGCATCGGCGAGCACCTGCATGCCATCAGGATCCAAACCTTCGGACCCGATGAACTTGGCACCGAATCCGATGTTGGCAAAGAGCTTGGCGACAAATTCCACCAGTCGGCGTCCGATCTCGTCACGGAGTTGGTGCTGGTCCGCTGCCGTCTGGTCGACCAGGTCCGTGAAATGTCGCCGTGTGGTCGCCAGAATCGCTCTGGTATCAGCGAGCACCGCTGCCGCTCGCCATCGACTCAAGCCACCGGTGGCGGCGATCAACGCCGGAACCTCGCGATCGAGATCACGACCGCTGGTGAAGCGCCGGATAAAGAGCTCGGCAACCGCGTCGGGAGACACCAGGGTATCGAGTGACTGTCCGTCACGACCGGCGAAAAGACCATCGAGGTTCTCCTCATCCACGGCAAAAGCCGGTCGGACTCCGAGATCTTCTGCTTGTTTGTGCAGCCGGTCCAACTGCACGTCGACACTGCGTACCATCCGCCTTCCCAACGCACGATCACCAAGCGCTCGTTCATGAACCCGCAAGGCATAACCACGATCGACCAAGGTAGCCGCCAGGGCGAGGCGAGTGTCGAAGAAGGAACGCAGTGATGGCGTCCTTCTTCCCTCGGAATCCGCCGGACCACGTACCAGGCTCGCGACAGCCTCCCGAAACCCATCGATTGCTTGGCGGACTCGCCGCACCATCCGATCCATGTAGTAGCGGAGATAGAGCCCGCCGAGGACGGCCAGGATCACGCCGGCGGTCACCGGAGCAAAGGGACCGAGCGCGGGCTCGAGCACGTTCGGCTGCTCGTGAAGCTCGAAGGCGAGCGCGAGCATTTGCAGGAGCGGGCCAGCGAGGGAGAAAGCGAGCAGTGTCCACACCACCCAGCCCAGGCGCATCGGATCGAGATCGGGTTTCGCCGCGGCCACCTGTCGCAATCCCGCCAGCGGTCCATCGAGCGTATCCGCGTCCGGCACCGGTTGTCGTCCGACCTCCGACTCGTCGTCACGGCGCTGCGACTCGCTACGGACCAAGAACTTGCGCGTCTCATCGGCAAGCTGGTTGAGCGTCGCGAGCACCGCACGCAGGCCGGAGGTCGCGGTGAGATTCTCCACCAGGCGATCCGAGCGTTCGCGCACCTCGTCGATCGCGTGCACCAGCGCCTGCCGGCCATTTCGCCTCAGCTCGTCGATGAACCGGTCCATCAACCCGGTATCGTTGGCCATCCCCTCCCAAATCCGCTGCAGCTCGGCCCGTAGGCGGTCGCGTAGGTGCTCACCGAATCGCTTTTCGATCATCTCGGCGGTCGTGCTCGCATCCACGGTCGACTCGATCGATTGACCGAGCCGATTGGCTTCCTCTTCCGTGCGTCGACGCAGCGCCGCGCGCGCCTCCCCGAGCACCGCCTCACGGCGAGGCGGTTGCGCGACAGGGAGCTCGATTTCGGGCGAACTGTCGATCCGCTCGCCTCTCACACGAGTCAACAGCTCACGTGCCAAGCGATTGCCAAGGTACTCACGTGCTTTCTCACCTGGAAGCTCGATCTCGTAGCAAGAGAAAGAAGCGAAGAGGTCTTCCCCTGGAACACCCGTTGCGATCCTGCGGAGCCAGCGGTCTTCGTGGATTGGATTGCGGATCTCGAGCGCAACGAAATCGCGTGTCTGCCGAGCCGCGTCCCGAAAGGCGAGGACACCTAGATCGGTCACGCGACTATTGACGAAGATCTGCGTCACCCGCCGACGAGTGAGCGGGATGAAGCTTTCGACCCATCGCCGGACATCCTGGATCGCATTGATGATCGCGCCCTCTTCGCGTTGGCGTCGGCGTTGCTCGCCGGCCGCACCTTCGAAGGGGTCTGCCGGATGTGGCATCCAGATATGGGGTACGTTTGCCAACGAACGGTCTAAGCCTTCTCGAAACGACTCGAAGATCGGCGTGAATGCCCTCAAGGGCTCGGCATGGACCTCACGTAACAAGATCCGGAACACCGCCCGAACAAACGGCTCTCCCATGTCACCGGTGACAAAGATCGTGAGTCGCGGTGGCCGGCGGATCGGTTTCGTTCGATATTCGGTCAAGAAATGGACATCGAGCAGCTCACGAACAATACGGTTCAAGAGTTGACGCAATGCCGCGAGATGTTTCGCGGTTTCACTCTCATCGGCTCCCTTCGCTTCGAGCTTGATGACCTCGGGGTCGATCTCGGCACTATGCAACAAGCTCCATGGCTCTCCATGCTCGGCCGCGTCACCGATCCCCAGTGACTCGAGCCGATTCTCGAGCTGTGTCGCCACGTCATGACTTTCACCTCGGCCATCGATGCTCAGCGTCCGCAAAAAGATGCTCGGCTCTTCGGGAAGAGGGGCCGGCTTGTCGCGGTCAACGACACCGACCGCTCCGCTCTCTGACTCGGTAGCCGCCGGCTCGGGATCCACCTTCGATACGTTCCCCGTAAGTGGCTCGATGATCAGGTTCCGCAAAAGCTCGAGCGACTGCAAAAGCGCTTCATCACCATGGTCACGCCGACGCTCGTCTAGCAACGACAACGTCGTTTCCTCGACTCGCTCCTGACGCAAATCGACCCACATCCTGGCGAAACCCTGTCGCGCGAGGCGTCCTAGCTCGGCGAGTCGAAGCTGCAACGACTCGACGTCTTGAGGTCGTGGATCATGATCGAAGA
Source organism: Acidobacteriota bacterium (assembly GCA_039184055.1). GTDB lineage: Bacteria > Acidobacteriota > Thermoanaerobaculia > Multivoradales > J023 > JBCDBH01. Next base: position 9,757 of record JBCDBH010000067.1, on the reverse strand, counting down.
GACCGAGGCGAAACGCACTCAGCGGAAGAATGTCGAACACGGGAGCGTCGAGCTCACCAGCCGCCCAGCCGGCCGCTTCCCAGTCGTATCCAAGAAGCTCGACGAGAAGCGGAGCCTCTTCTGCCCTCTCGGCTTCTCGTAGGTTGCGCATATCGAGAATGCGCCGGTCGAGCCGAAACATCGCCGGACCGTCCTCGTGTGCGGGAATGAACGGTTTTTGTAGCGCAATCGTGAGCTTGGGTAGCTCCTCGGAGCGACGGAGCTTGTGGTGCCAGGTGCGCCAAAGGGTACGCTCGAGAGGCGGCTCGACCCAACCATCCAGCGCCTCTTCGAACCCTTCCTCGCAAGCCATCGGGGCCTGGAATCGATCCGCCAGCTCTTGCTCATTTTCGGCGCTCAGCTCCACGCCGCCATCCGATCTCTCCACGACCTCGGCCCGAAGGTCATTGCCCGCCGTATCGGTGTCCAGGAAAGCACGTCTCAGCCATGGCCACGGGCTAGGATCCCGGCCTTCGAGTAGGGCAGCGCAACGTCTGAGAGCGTCGAAAAGCAGACGGGGGCTGTGCCCCTGCCAAACCCGATTGATCAGGGGGCTGACGAAGAGATCGAGCGCTCCGAGCTTCTCTACTTTCCGAAAGAGACGCTCGGCCGCATCGATCGGATCGGGTGCGAGATCGTGCCAGGTGTAGAACCGCCGACGGAGGTAACGGGACGAGTGAGGGTCGCGCGCATCGCCACCGAAGCTCGGATTCGGAACCACTCCATGATCGACCGGCAGCGCGACCTGATACTGGCCGTGTTGATGACGTACCAAGCCGATGGTGCGCAACACCACGAAGCGTGCGGCGAGCGCCGGCAAGTCGTTTCCGCCCACGTGATCGGCGACCCGCACCGATTGATGGTGCTCCAGCTCGAGCTCCCGCCATCGATCGTCCGGTTCACGGCTTCGAACGTACAAGAGACGGAGGTTTCGCAACGTCGCGTCGCCACCGCAACGGTGCAACGTCCGCCAATCCTCTCCTAGCCGCTCGAGCGTGGCGAGTCCCAGCCGACCGATTCCCACCACGATCGTGGGTGCCGGGATCGCCTGAATGTCTACGGAGCGAGACGTAGCGTCGATGCGGCGAGGTTCTCCGTCAGGTCGATGTCGTTGATGGGTCATCGGTGATACTCGCCTTGCGGCTCCGCGACCGCGGTCTTCTCTTGCGCACGGCACCGTCGCTGGTGTTGTCGTCGCCACCGTTGTCGGTTGAACCGGTGGCCGGTTCTGTATCGCCATCATCCCCGGGGCCCTTGCGGCTGAGCGCGTTGCGCAACTCGTCCAGGATCTCCTTGAACTCGTCCGGACCGAGCGGCTCGAACAGCCAATGGAACCGGTTCGGGACCCTGCTGACCTTGTCCGGGTTTTCCATAAGCTCCCAGGTCTCACTGAACGTCCGGAGGATCTCGACCGACTGATGGAGGTCCTCGGCAGCTTTGTCGCTCGGCAGCTCGACGACCAGGTTTTGATCGTCGCCCATCGTTCGTTGCTCGAGCTCACGGTTTCGCAGGTGACGAAGCAGCTCGTCGAGCGCTTCTCGCAGACGCTCGGATGCATCGCCATAGTCAGCTAGCCGCAATCGTTGCTCTGGTTCGATTCGCGAGCCGTATTGATTTCTGAGCTCGTCACAGTTTCTTCGCCACAGAAAAGGCAAGCGAGTCACCGCTTTCAAGACCTTGGGTGACAGCCCCTGGCGAATCCCCGAGAGCATTTGTTGATACGGAAGAAACTTGACTCGCTCGCCTTCGAGTGTCTCGGGAAGTTTCTCGATCGCGGTCGTGAGAGATGGCCCGAGAGGTGACAGGTCATTGTCGGAGGCTGCAGCGGCGTCGTTCGCGGCCGCTCCTGGATCGATCAGGGCGAACGCGCCTTTTTGGCGCTTGATATAGTTGAGATCGGGACGATCCTCGAATGGCCCCGTGGTCAGAAGCGCGGCAAAGTTGATGACATTTTTCCGAACTTTGCTTTGTCGGTGGCGTTCCTTGGCGCTATCTGGATCGAGATCGGCGAGCATCCCGTCCTCTTCCCAATTGTTGTCGATATGAAGGACCTTGGAACGCCGTGTTCGGCTCTTGAAACGATGGTATTCATGCTGCATGTCTTTGAGCCGACCAAAAACATACAGCGGAACGTTGAGAACAGCACGATAGAAAATAATTTCTTTGGGGCTGTGCCACCCCTCGGTGACCCAGTCCAGGTTGGGGATGTCGGCTCCTCGCAAGATGTGCTCGATATTGCTGTTCTTGAAATCCTCGTCGATGGCGGCGAGAAAGACATGGTTCGGCCGCACGCCACCGTGCTGGTCCCTCGACTCTTCGTAGACACACAGCAGCGACGCTTTCTCCTTGACTAGCCGCTTTACCTTGTCGCGCAAGTAGTCGGCATGCGTCGGGTCGCTGACGTCGATCTGCAGCTCGACATGCCCACGATAATTCGCGATGTGCTCGCGAATTGCTTTGTGACCCTCGCGGTCGATGTGCGCCTTGTTGGACAGGTAAAGTGCCCGATAGATCACCTCGAGCTCGAGTGCCTCGGCCAGCGTCAAGCCGTCTTGGCGCGCGTCGTCCGTGGCCCGTGGATCGCCATCGATGCGAGGTTGGATCACCCGATTGGCGGTACGCCTCAACTCGTCGTAGAGCTTCTCGAGCGTGGCTCGCGTGCCCGCGGCACCGATTGCGCTCATCTGGCTCACCGCCTCACCGAGCACACGCTGAATGTCCCGGCTGCTCATGGACAGCTCACTCATACCGGCGACGCGGTCTTCGTAGTAGAAATCCCACAATCGACGGCCGTTCTCGAGCGCCAGCGCTTCGGCGTCGAGGACGTAGCGATTCGCGGCGCGATCTCCCTCTTCACGCAATCGCTGCAATCGGCGGCTCTGATCCCGCTCGAAATCCTCGAACCCTTGATCGAGGGTGCGTTGCACCTCGGCGTAGGCATCCAGGCGCACCTTGAGCTCTCCCAACCGCTCGGCAAAACGCCTTTCGACGTCCTCGAACGCTCGCTCGATCGCTTGATTGCGCAAGCGATTCTGAAAACCGGGCAAGTCGTTGTTGCGCACGGTGCGATTCTCGTCGACATCGCCGAGCTCGAAATCGGTATTCGCCGACTTTGGCATGCGATTCCAATCGATATCCTCGCGCAAGCGCAAGACCGCGTACCGCTTGCTCGTCAAGTCGACCTCCGCCGCGGCGTCATCGAAAAACTCGAAATCGATCAGCGCCTTGAGACCCGGGAATTCGAGCGGACCGCGTTTGTATCCCCCCTCGATCACGCGTCGACCACGTCGCACCAGCTCGTCGCGCCAACCGGCCGCGATTCCACGCAGCGTCTGCGGTGTGTAATCACCGTCGTTCAGCTGACAGATCTCCTCGGCGGCCTCTTCGATCCACTCTTTCGCCTGGGTAAGCAAAACCGGTGTTTGGCCCGGCTGCTCTCCGGCCAATGCCGGTAGAGCGAGCGAGTTGATCGAGAACGAAGCTCGACTCTCGGTGAGTCGATCGAGATCGGCGCGGATCTGTTTGCGTTCGATCTCGAAGCCGCCGCCCCGACGAGGGACGGCACCTGGACGGTGCCCATGACGAAACATGGCGAGAAAGCGCTTGGCTTCCCCGACCTCGGTCTCACATCCAGCCAGGATTTGTACTCGTTTCATGAATAGACGGTCGATGAGGGCCTTTCGATCGCTCTCTTCTTTCTTGTGTAGCTCACTGACATGAACCGGTCGTTCATTCTTCTCGTCGAACAACGTAACTTCGTCGAAGTTCTCGCGGTTGACCCTGGCCGCGTCATAGATCACATCGCCAGGAATCTCGCGGAGAAAGTTCGCACGCATCAACGATAGCGCCGCGGCCCGGCTGCAGTAATCGATCAGTCCAGATGCGGGTACCATCAGCACCGCTGTACCGTATGAGCCATAAAAGGTCGTGAAGCCGACGATCCCTTTGGTCTCGAAGTCATGCGGAACCAAGAAACGCTGGTGCTGGGTGTAGTTGTCGTAATCACCCGACTGTTCCTTGAAGAGCGGCGAGAAGAACTGTAGGTAGAGTCCGTCCGCGGCCGCATCCACCGGCTCGCGGACACTAAAGGACTCGGGCTTGTCGATCAGGTAGAGAAATTCGAACGGACGATCCCGAACGATCGTCTTTGATTCATCAGCCGGGTTGTAGTGAAAGGTGATCCCTTTTTCATTGTAGAAACGGGAATCGGGTGCACCCAGCTTCATCAAGTGCTCGGTTTCTTTCAGGGCCGCGTAACCGTTGGCGTAGGTACCATCCTTGTTGATACCGGTTTTGTCCTCGAAGACCGCCGGCATGACCGCCACACCGATCACCCAGGGCTTGCCCATGTCGCTGGCCAGGTCCCTGAGCAGGTACGCGATCGGCAGGTGCGAGCCCGAACCCGTGCCACCGGCCACCGAGTAGCAGAGGATGATGCGGATCTCGGACGTATCGAGCCGACGATGCCCGTGCTCGTGCGACTTCAATCCCTCGAGGAGCTTTCGAAAGCGTGGCACAAAGTCCTTGTGCTTCATGTTGTAGAAGACACCGAGTCGCGATTCGATCCGAATCTGCCCGGCGCCAGCCGTGTCACCAGCGCGAAAGCGGTACCCACTGGGTACCCATTGGGTGAAGTACGGATCCTCCTCGAGAAAGAGCTTGCCCGATGCGAGGTTCGCATACTGTTCTTTCTCAAAATCACTGATCAGGAAGGTCTCGTCGGCCAACTCTCGATGATTCTCTAGATCGTTGATGTTGGTGTCGATCAAGGCGAACTTGACCAAATCTTTGTATCGATCCTGGTAGTCCGGACGTTCATTCAGGTGTCTAGCGACCCGAATCACCATCTGACAGCCACAGCCACCGATGCCCACGAAGAGCATCGGTGAGACAGCGCTCGGCTTGGTCAGCATCTCCTCGACCACGACCTTTTGTTTACGGGACATGAATGTTCTCCTTTCGAATTCGCTCTTGTATCAATTTATTGAGCTCGCGGTCGCGTTCAGCGTAGCTCCCAACCGGCCGCACCACCCTCCTCACGTTCTTCATCAGGTAGAGGTACGATCAACTTCTCTCGTCGACGCAACTCGACGAGTCTGGTTCGTGCCTGGGAGTCGGTCTGACCGTAATAGCTCTCGCTAAAGAGCACTTCCTGTAGGGAACGTTCCCGGACCAGCCGGCCGATACGACCGTTGCGCGGCACGGTGTAGAACGTGTAGGTGCCAGCACCCGATGCACTTACGAAGAGTTTGCCGAGACCGATCTGCGGGTCGTTCTCCAGCTCGCGATAGAGATCCGCCCGTGGCTGAAGCGTCACTGACGAACGGTCGACGTTGCGATCAGGCTGAAGACTGAGTTCGAGGGTTTCTCGGTAGCGTCGTCCCGGAAGCCCGAAGAGAAGCGGGTTGGCACGCAGCCAATTGAGGAAGCGCTGCGCGGGTTTCATCCGTCTTCGCACGAGATTCCGAACCTGCGGCTCGACCCGCTCGACCGCCCGCGTATCGCCGTACATTCCCCAGGCCAACGGAACCAAGCTGGCTGCAAGCTCCTTGGACGAAAGGAAACGGCTGTTGCGAATCATCGAAAACAGATACGCCACCAACAAGATCAAGAGCAACACGAGAAGGACGGTGATGACCCAAGCACCGTGACACGCCCACTTGGTCGCACGTGTGACATGAACCGTCAGGGGTACGACGATCGGCGGCGGCGGCTCTGCATAGCCATCGTTCTGTACCGGGCGAAGTACGATCTCACTCTGGTGGGTACCGGCATCACAACATCGCCCCGCCGTGACCCGCAACGTGGTCGTATGACGGCCGATCACCGGCACCGCTTTGGCATCTGGACGCACCGCTTCTACTTCGAGACCATCAGGCCAGGAGCCGGTGTCAGCCTCGAGCTCTAGCGGACGGGTAAAGGAGCCCTGGACAACAAGATCCACATCTTTCCTTTGATTGGCTTCTAGCTCGACCTCGAGCTCTCGCGGGATCTCGACCTCGTTGATCAGCCTGACCCGGAACGGGATCTCCACCGCTCCCACCTGTGGTGCCTCGACCCCGGCATCGAGCGCCAGTCGGAGCACCGAATCGATCGTTTCTTGGAACGTGCGGACGTCGCAAAACGGCGCCACACGGGCCGCGACCGTATACGGTTGCTCGGGTGTCAGGTTGAAAGGCTCGCCTTCGGCGACGCCTGAGATCGTAAACGTGATGCAACCAGGAACCCGGCTTCGGTCCGGTACCTCGAGACGGGCGCGCGTCTTCTGGAAGGCACCCGAGAAGGTCACCGCCTGGGCGGGTGGCGCGTCGCCCGGCCGAAGCTCCCCGAACGCCAACTGCGCGGGCTGTGGCTCGATCGTATAGGCACCGATCTGAAAGCCGCGGGCCGACAAGGCGAGCTCGATCGGTTCGAGCCCTTCTCCCAGATCGATGGTGACAGCCGGCGCCAGATCCCAGCTCGCCGCGCTCAGATGCGGCATCTCGAGAATGAACCGAGCCTCTTCGCCCACCTGATTCATCGGCCGCGATCGCGACCGTCCGTCTTCGGTGATCTCCACCTTGGCGCGAATCTCGTTGTCACCGTTGAGATCCCCGGACACCACCTCACCCTGGCGATTCCGCAACATCGCTTCGATACAGATCGACTCTCCGACACTGGCGCTCTGGATCACCGAACCCGCCTGCGCGCAAAGCCCTCGGCGCACTTGCAAGCCGAGCTCTAAGTGGTACTCCGGGACCGCCAATACTCGCCAAGCCGCGCCGGCACCATCGACCGTCACCTCGACCGGCTCTTTGCTCGGTCGATAATCGAGCGTTGCGAAACGATAGGTCTTCCCTTGCCGGAAGCGATGACGCCCCACAACAGGCTCACCGACCATCCTCGGAGGAGAACCCGGCGCGGCAACGCGCAGAGCCAAGTCGGGGCCTGCGTCGGAGGCGACGGCGAGCAACCGGACTCGCTCGGCACCCCGGTGCGTCGGTAAACGGTACGTCGATGGCGTCAGAACACTCGTCGTATAGCCCTGCGAGCGAGCGAGTGCATCCGCGAAGCCTCGCAAGAGGGCAAGTGGATCCTCGGCGGGTACCTCGATCATCTGACCACCGGTCTTGCGCGCGAGCTCGATCAGGGACGGAGTGACTTCGAGCCCCTCGAAACGCAGCAAATAAAATTGAAACGTCTCACGGTCAAAAGCCTTGAGCCCGTTGAGAAACGAGTCGGCCGACGGTCGCTCGGCTTCCTGAGGCGTACACCTGCCGTCGGTGAGAAAGACCACCACCTGCGCGACATTGGGTCGGTAGGCCGCGTCGAGTAGCTCGCGAACCGTCTCGAGGGCGCTGGCACAACGGGTGTAATCGCCATCGTAGGCGGCGAGCGCGCCCGTATCGTCGAGCATCCCGTGGAGGCGTTCTCGATGGACTTCGAGTGGCGCAATGGGCGGAGGGGCCTCGCCTTCATACGGTCCGTTGAGCCGTACGATCGTCGCTTCGTCACGATCATCGAGCAGGCCGAGAAAAGCGCGGGTGGCAAAGATCGCCAAACGGTCGGGATCCGTGTTGCCACCACGGCCACCCATACTTCCGGAGTCGTCGATAACGAGCACGAATTGTGCCGCGATCGTAGCGTGCGACGAGGCGGTGCCTTGTGCCCAGCCACGGCCAGCCAAGATCAGCACCGCGATGCATAGCATCGCAAGTGAAAGTGAGCGGGGGTTGAGGTTTCGAGTCGCGTCCATGTCTCAATGTGCCGGGACCTGTCCAGAGATACCGGTTACATTGAAAAACGCGTGAGGCCGCCGAGAAACGGACCAGTTCGTACGGCTTGTGGATGCTCTTCCACACCCGGATCTCGATAATCCATAGGCTCCAGAGGCTGAGTGCCGCATGCTACGAGCAACAGAGACTCGGAGACATCCTCTACTCTTTCCAGGGTGACCTCGAGATGATCGCCTCGAGGTCATCATCCATGACCTGGCAGGCGCGCTGGCACGACGCACCGCCGCAGCGCTCGGTGCTTCGCCAGTCGACTGATGAGCCCTGACTGAATCGACGTAAGCCCTGCGGCGATCCCTCAACGACCCTGGTTACGGAACCAACCTTCCGATATGCTCGCAGTGGTCAAAAGCTCTGCTCAATCAATCAAACGTAGGAGCCAAGTTGTGGCTGCAATTCACGTTCCGAACGAGCCTTGGGATGCGGTAATCGTGGGCTCGGGAGCCACCGGTGGCTGGGCGGCGAAGGTGCTCGCCGAACGGGGAGCTCGTGTGCTGGTGCTCGAAGCCGGACCACAAGTACGCAGCGACGCCTGCGCGCCCCGCCCTTGGCGTCATCGTCTGATGCGAACCGTGCAGAATCTGCGCGGCCGTCAATCGGTCCAGCAGCGCTATATCGGTTATCGAGCTCATCCGCCGGAGCTGTTCATCGATGACCGCGACTTTCCTTATTCGACCCCGGACGAACGCCCTTTTTGGTGGATTCGTGGACGTCAGGTGGGAGGTCGGTCGCTGACCTGGGGTGGCCTCAGCCTTCGCTTCTCCGACTATGAGTTCGGAGCGGCGAGCCGCGACGGTGTGGGCATCGACTGGCCGTTCCGTCATGCTGATCTGGCGCCAGCGTACGCCATCGTAGAACGAGCCTACAGCGTGCGCGGATCGAGCGAAGGATTGCCACAGCTACCGGACGGTGATTTTCAGCCAGCGGCCGATCAATCACCCGCCGAGCTCGCGTTCAAGAACGCGATCGAAGCACGCTGGCCCGAGCGCCGGGTGATTCCCACCCGCTCGATCGAGGTTCGCGCCACCAACCCATCGGATTGGCCACCGATGAGCAGCCAAGCGGTGACGATGCGGGATGCCTTGGCGACCGGGCGCGTCACCCTGCGTAGCGACGTGGTGGTCAATCAGATCGACGTCTCCGAGGACGGCTCACGGGCGACAGGCGTGACCTTCCTCGACACGAGCACGGGTAGCTTCGACCAAGCCCACGGTCGTGCCGTGTTGCTCTGTGCGTCGACCCTGGAATCGACCCGGATCTTGCTCAACAGCCGCTCACCCCGACACCCCGACGGCCTGGGCGCGAACTCGGGCCATCTCGGCCGCTACCTGATGGACCACCACACCGTGCGGGCGGCGGCTCGCTTTCCGTACCCGGGACGTGAACCGGCCGAATACCGCTGGGGCGGCCCCAACGCCTCGCTCATTCCACGTTTCCAAAACCTCGAAGAGTCGAGCGGTGATTTTCTGCGCGGCTACGGCATGAACCTGAGAATCCAGCGACGCAAAATGCCGGTCCGTGATGGCTACCTGCTCGGTAGTCTTCTCGCCCAGGGCGAAATGCTGCCGCGAGCCGAAAACCATGTGACCCTCGATCCGGACAAGACCGATCGTTGGGGGCTACCCGGTTTGCGGATCGATTGCGCGTGGTCCGACAACGAGACCAACATGGTCACGCACATGGCCAACTCCGTGCGCGAAATGGTGGCGGAAGCAGGCGGCGAGCTCTTCGGTGACGTACACCTCAACCAGCCGCCGGGCTCATACGTCCACGAAGTGGGAACCGCTCGCATGGGTGCTGACGCCGAAACCTCGGTAGTCGACCCCGACAATCGCATCTGGGAAACACCGAACGTGCTGGTCACCGACGGCGCGTGTTGGCCGAGCTGTGGTTGGCAGAATCCGACCCTCACCATGATGGCGGTCACCGTTCGAGCCTGTCAGAAG
>JBCDBH010000066.1:0-20228 GCA_039184055.1 Acidobacteriota bacterium | reverse complement strand
TGGCGTGACCCAGGTGCTCTTGCGTATGGAGGTCGATGGCCCGGGTCAGGTGGAGTTTTCCTTGCCGAGCGGTCAAACGCCCGAGGATGGTGGCTTCACCGTACCGGGCGCGACCGGTCGTTTGCCTTCGATCACGGTTGCGGTCGGCGCCGACAATCGAGCGTTTGCGATCTACCAGGTACCCGAGGAATTCAATCGCGGCACCGACACCGATCTCGCTGAACGCGACGTGACGATCGAGGCGGTGTACACACCGATCAGCGGTGATCCGGTGGCAACCACGCTCGATTTGGTGTTGGTGCGGCCGCCGATTTTGTTTATTCACGGGTTGTGGTCGTCGAGAGGCGACTGGGAACTGCCTCTCACGATGGACGAACGATTCTCACGTACGTTTATCAACTACGATGGATCAGCGGGTTTCGCGCGAAACATACCCGATCTCGTGCCCAACGGAATCGAGCCCGCTCTCCGCCGACTGAGAAGACGAGGTTTCGCGGCTACGCAAATGGACGCGGTCTGCCACAGTATGGGTGGGCTTCTAGCGCGGATCCACAGCACTCATACGAGCTACCGAGACGATCGCAACTTCGATCAGGGAGATTTTCGGAAGCTCCTGACACTTGATAGCCCTCATATCGGATCTCTTCTCGCCCTCTTCTTGACGGTCATTCAGCTCGATGACCCGGTGAAGGCTGAGCTGGTCAAACAAGCGCTCTTCTTGATCGATCCAAACTACAAAATCGACGAGGGAGCGATCTTCGACCTTGCTTTTGGCAGCTCGGCAATCGAGGCGATTCAGGAGTCGCCGGTACCCTCACATGCCCTGATCGGCGTGGGTGGCTCGGATTTCCTCACCAATATCGCGGGACCCTATGGCAACTTGTATCGAGCCATCCTCTTCTTCGAGTCGATCACTGGAATCGAGCTCTTTGACGGTTCGCAGCACGACGCCGTCGTGCGAAAGTTCAGCCAGCAAGGTGGTCTACCCGACGATGCAACCAGTGTGTTCGGTGGTGGAGATGGAATCCACATCGGAGTCGGTGGCCCGAGCAGTCCGTTCCCGGGCGCACCGGCGAGCCCACTCTACTCTGACCGTCTCATTACGCTACTCGACACACCCGTTACCGACTCGTCCTTCGCTTTCTTACCCGCGCCAACATCGGTGGTTGCAACGACTGCCGTCACTCGACCGAGTCGCCAACCATCGACCCTTTCGAGCAGCGGTTTGACAATCAGTGCACCGTCACCCGGCACGACTCTCATTTCGGGCTCGATGGTGTCCATCACCGTGACAACGGACCCGTCGGTTGAACGCGTTCTCCTGGTGGGCCCAACCGTTTCGCTCGAAGACGACTCAGCCCCGTTTGCCTTCGAGTTGACGGTTCCCGAGGACGCAATCGGCGAGATGACCTTCCGAGCGTTCGGAGCCAACAGCCAGGATGAGCTCTTCGAATCCGAGCCCGTCACCTGGATCGCCGAACCCGCGGCTGCCCTCGAGTCGATCGACCTGCGTCCAGACGAGCCGAGCGTGCTTCTGAAGTCCGGTCCTCTCACTCTCGAAGTGCTCGGGTTGTATGCCAATGGCGTGACCCGTGACCTTACCGATGAGGGAGTCACGTACATCTCGCTCGATTCCTCCGTGCTCTCTGTCGATACGAACGGCTTAGTGACACCCGTGGGTGTGGGTATCGCGACCGTGCTCGCCCAATTCGGCGGGTTTCAGGACAGCGTCACCATCTACGTGGAGGAACCATCGGCTCTCGTCTTTGCCGATGGCTTCGAGCTCGGTTCGACGCAAGCCTGGTCGGCTACCGTGCCCGAGGTCAATCAGCCGCTACAGTAGGACGGATGACAGTACGAATCGCCATGCTTGTGTTGGTCGTTCTGATCACTGGCTGCCACGCTGATTCAGAGGTCTTGGACGTTGGAGCAAGGAAGCTGCCTGGAACCGAGGATCTACGTAAGCGGTTCTCTGTTTCGCCTCGAGGTTCGTGGCTTCTCTACTCGCGTGAGGTCGATAGGGCTGGAGCGTTTTCGCTTGCTCTCGTTCGTCTCGATGATGAGACGCACCATGAGATCGACATTACGGACCAGGTGATGTCGGCAATAGGCGATTCTTCGCTCTTTCTGGTTCGAGAGGCACATTGGGATCGTCACGAGCGAGCTGTCGTCTTCCCGGTTGACGAGTACTTAGGAGGAGAGCCGGTCGAGATCGTGTTCGATGCCGCCCCTTACAGGCTTACGCCTGTGGATGATCTTGATGCCTGGGATCTTGTCGAGCCTCCACGAATCGAAGTCGTCGAGAATCCGCATCAGCCAGATCTCGAGTTCGTCGAGGTCGAGCAAGATCGACACTGGCTGTCGCTCGCCGTCGACGGTCACCCGATCGCGGAGCATCGTTCGAGCGGACTGCTCCGCACGCAACTCTTTCTCGATGTCGTGACGCCTTCTCCCGACCGGCGTTTCCTGGCTTACGCGATGCAGCGATCTCACGTTTTAAACGCTGGCAAGCCGGCATTTATCGTGCCCGTCGACGGAAGCTCGGAGCCTCTTTACCTGGGATCGGCGGTGAGCGCACCGATTGTCTGGGATCCTGTCCGACCACGTCTCTATGCCAATGCGCTCGTCGGTGGACGAAGGGCCGTCTATGTCTGGCAGCTCGACAAGCTCTTCCCAGACGTCGCCTGGTAGCACTCAGACCACCAGGATTCCCGCGACGCCCCACCCAGCGAGAAACCGCCAAGCGGTCCATTCTTCGGCGGGTGCTTGTTCGCGTCGCAGCTCGGAGCCGACGACGACGCTTGTCGCAAGAAGTGTAAGCACGACGATGGGCAGGATGGGCAAATCGGACACGACGAAGACCATCGGCCCGAGCACGGTGACGCTGGCGATGAGTCCCAATCCAAGCACGCCGACGACGGGTCGCTTTTCCATGCCCGGCAGTCGAAACCACGGCTCGGCCAGCGCGAGGGCCAGGACGGTGGCGCTGGCTCCGAGGTAGGCGGGTAGGAGCTGGTGGTGTGCCTGGAGTCCGCTGGTGAGGGCGACGAGGAGGAAGGGGCCGAGAAGCGCTCGGACGGTGTGGTGGACGGGGATAGGCTCGATGGGTTGGTGTCGGGCGACACGGGCCCAGATGAGGAGGTAGAGGGCGAGGCCGGTGAGGGTGGGGAGGGCCCAGTGCCAGGCGCCGAAGGCCCAGGTGCCGTGGGCGTAGAGGATGATGGTGAGGATGCTGCCGGTGTTGAGGTAGGGCAGGCGGATGACGAGCAGGGCGATGATGAGGGTGAGGCCGAGGAGGCTGAGGTTTTGGAAGGCGATTTCTTCTAGGGGCTGGTTGGTGACGGTGTGGAGGAGGATGGCGACGCCCAAGGGGACGAAGAGGTTGTCGGTGCCGTTGAGGGAGATGGCTTCGAAGAAGGTGACGAGGACGGCGACGAGCAGGGCGGCGAGGACGCACACGGGGCGCGGCAGGTCGGTCATGAGCAGGGTCGGGAGGAGGATGGCCGGGAAGGCGATGAGGAGGAAGACGAGGCTGCCTTCGACGGTTTTGTGGTTGCCGTCGACCTGGTAGCGCCAACGACCGTAGCGTTTGCCGATGAGCGCGGCGCTTGCGTCGCCGACGGCGAGGACGAGCAGGGCGGCGAGGTAGCGCCAGAGGTCGTCGCCGACGATGAGCAGGAGGAGGAAGACGCTCAGGGGGAAGTATTCGGCGCCGCGGCTGTGACGATCGACGCCGTGCAGGCTGTCGAGGAAGCCGAAGCGACGCGCGAGGAGGAAGAGCCCGGTGAGGCTGGCGGCGAGCAGGAAGATGATCCACAGTCGCTCGATGAGGAAGGGCAGGAAGACGCAGACGAGCCCACCGCCGATGTGGACGAGCTTGCGGGTGTGCTCGGCGGGCGCGCTCCCCCACCGTCGCCAGAGCTCGGCAATGAGGAGCAGGCTCAGGAAGAGGGCGCTGATGAGGACTGCACCTATGAAATCGTTGCCGATGAGGTCGCCGCCAAGAAGGTGATTCATCTCACTTCCTCGACGCGAAAGGCGCTGTAGAAGAAGGCGCGGTCGCGCGCAAAGAGCCGGTCGCCGAGCGGCAGTGGATCGACGTGATCGAGCAGGTTTTCGGGGCAGGCACGTGGCGCGAGCATGTTCCAGTAGGCGAATCGGGCACCGGTTCGGGACACTTCGAGCAGGTCGCGATAGAGCCGTTCACAGGTGGCGAGATCGAGGTATTCGAAGATGTCGGAGAGGTTGAAGCCGTCGAAACCTCGAGCGCCGGCGTAGCGTTTGCCGGCCTGGTCGATCGGTGCGTGGACGAGGATGAGGCGATCGAGACGCTCGCGCAGCACCGCGTAGGGCTCGGGCTCGAGGTAGCGCGGCAGGTTGGTGGTGAAGGTGCCGGTGAGGATGTATTCGAGGTAGGGATTGTCGTGGGCCGGGAGCTCGCGCAGGGCGTGACGCGCGCGGGCGAGGATGCGAGTCGAGACGCGACCATCGACGTAGCGGAAGAGCTCAGGATCACGCCCCAGTCGTCCCATGACGAAACGGCTGAAGAAGAGGTGGAAGACCTGTCGCCAGCGCCAGGTGTCCCACTGTCGATCGTGGAAGACACGCCGACCGTCGACGTCGCGTTCGGTCATCAACGAACGCACGGTGCGCTGGCCATGGACGAGCGGCAGCACCCAGCGTCGAAAGAGACCGAAGTAGCGTTCGAATTTGCCTTGGTGGATGACACCGCTTTCGATCAGCTCGGGATGCGCGTCCCAATAGGCTCGGGCGCTCGGGCTGAGATCGGCGGCGAGGTTGCGGTAGGTCGATAGGCGATGACCTGAGCGGCTGATACCGAGAAAGGCCAGCGTGTCGTCACGCTCGAGCCGACGAATCGCCGCCATTTTCAGCTCGACGACGGCGAGCTGGGCGGCGTTGAGATCGGCGGCCACTACTTCGTCGGCCCCGGCGGCGAGTAGGGCGAAGCTGTTGTCGCCACCTGAGGCGATCGAGAGGAAGCGGCCGCCACGCTCGGGACGCAGCGCGGCGCACAGGATGTCGGCGTCTTCCCAGCAGTTGGCGTAGCGGACGAGGTCGTGTGAGACGTTCATGCCGCGTCTCCCAAGACTTCTTCTTTGCGAGGTTCGACGACGCCGGTCGCGCCATCCATGTGGACGACGTCACCGGTGCTCACGTGCTCGCCGAGCCCACGCAGGCCGACGATGGTCGGCAGCCCCATCTCCCGCGCGACGATCGCCGAGTGGGAGAGGATGCTGCCGCGTTCGATCAGCAGACCGGAGACCGACGGGTAGAGCGGCACCCAACCCGGATCGGTACGTTCGGCGACCAGGATTTCGCCGTCGAGACGCGCGTCGTCACTCGGCGAAGCCACGACTTTGACCGGCCCCTCGACGGTGCCCGGGCAGCAGCCGACGCCCTTGAACTCGCCGTCCGCGCTCTGTATTTCCTGCTGACGCCCGCGTAGCGCGTTGCGGTGATAGGGCAAGCCGTAGGTGTGAAAGCGATCGTCGGGCGCCTCGGCTTCACGCCAACGATCGAATTCGGCACGACGAAGCGTCGCCAGAGCACGCAGATCGGTGGTCACGGCGGTGCCGTGGAGATAGCTCCACACCTCGTCGAGGGTGAGATCGAAGATGTCGTCGACCCGATCGAGCACCCCGGCGCGCACGAAATGACCGCCCATCGCGCGGAGCAGACGACGCAGCAGGCCGTAGACCTTGGTGCGGGCGAAACGCAGATTCTCGCGGTTTTTGACGCCACGTCGCGTCGCCGCGAGCACACGACGGAAGATCGCACGACGCACGGGCCCGAGCCCCGCGAACGCACGCGTCTCGGCATCACGACGGATCGCCCGCTCGCGTTCGAGACTGGCGTCGAGATCGAGCGGCTGGTCGTGCCGTAGGTAGTTGGCGAGGATCTGGAAAACAAACGCCGGCCGATCGTGGAGCGACGGTTCTTCGAGCTTGAGCTCGTCGACACAGCGAAAGCCGTAGCGTTCGAGATAGTCGTCGATCTGAGCGGCGAAGGAAGCGAAACGCGGCTCGTGAGGCAGCCGGGTGACGATCTCCTCGGGCTCGTGATCGATCAGAAAATGACGAAGCTCGTCGTTTCCATGAGCGTTTCTGGCGATCCGCAGCAGCATCCGCGTCGGCTCAGTGCTTTCGATTCCGCCCTCGCCACACACGAGATCGTTCTGCAAGGTACCGGCCTCATCACCACACCACTCGGCGCAGAGCTTCTTGAGCAGGCCATAAAACACCATGACGTAAAAATCGTTGACGATCGGGGTGTGCCAACGCCGGAGCAGCTTGGTTTCCATCTCGCGATAGAGCGTCTCGAGCTGATGAGGCGTCAGCGTGTCCATGTCGAGCGTCGACCATTCTTGGTAGCAAGCGTCAAAATGATTTTCGAAACGTTGTACCGAGCGCTCGATACCGGCGAAGTTGAACAGGGTGCGGGCGACCAAACGCAACAGCGCCGGGAGCTCGACGAGGTAGCGACGCATGAGGCTCGGTCGTTCGGCAGCATCTTCGACTCCAGCCGTTTCCGACACCCCCATCATCGACTCCATGAATCCACGGTTGTAGTCGTAACCTGGAAAGAGCCGTACGAGGCGATACCAATTGTCGAGGTTGTAATACACCCGGCCACGAAAGAGACCGAGCATGTTTTCGAACGTTGCACGCTGTTGCCGGATGACCTCCGGCGTGATGCCCATCACTTCACAAAAGCAGTGGTAGACGTTGGCGTAGGCGTGACGGATAAAAGAAAAGGTCATCGCCGAGGTGACGCCCGCATAGCTTTCGACGATATTCGAGTTGTCCCACAGCCGCGCCTCCCCCGCCGCGGGACCGAGCTCGTCGACGGTGGTGATCGGTCGTGATTGCAGGATCACCAGTCGACCATGGAGATCGAAACAGAATTCGATGTCTTGTGGGCAGCGAAAGTGATTTTCGATCGCCAGGCTCGCGTCGACTACGGCTCGGAGCTCGTCTTGATCGAGGCACGCTCGGCCACGGTCGAAATCGGCAACTTCAGCCCGTGCCACCCCGCCACCACGTGGATCGTGCATCACCATTTCATCTTTGGCAACGATTTCACGATCGATCTCTTCACCTGATTTGTCGAATACGAACGTATCCGCGTCGAGCCCCAGGCTCACCAAGCCTTCACCAACGCCATAAAGCGCGCTCACCACCACCTGGTGAACGTCGCCGGTGCTGGGATGCGCGGTGAAGACGACACCGCTGCGCGTCGCCGGCACCATCGCCTGCACGATCACCGCGATCGGTGGCGTGAGAGGAAGATCGTGCTCACGTCGATAGGCGATCGCGCGTGGGTTGAGCACCGACGCCCATACCTTGCGAACGGCTGCAAGCAAGGCGTCGGCGCCACGAACAAAAAGAAAACTGTCGTGCAAACCGGCGAAGGAAGTGTCGTCGGCATCCTCCCCTACCGCCGAGGAGCGGACGGCAACCAGCGTATCGGCGTCGAAAAAGGTTTCGTAAGCGTCCACGATCGCCGCATCGAGACCCTCGGGAAGCGCCCTTTCGAGCAGATGCTCACGGAGCGCACCGGGATCCTCGGCCAGCATGGCAACGTCACGAAACGCCTCGGTGGTGATCGTAAAGAAACTCGGCACGGGCTGCCCGGCGTCGAGCAAACGAGCCAGTTTGCTGGCCTTGCCACCTACCCGAGCGGCGTCATCGGTCGTGTGATCGGCGATCCACATCAGAACACCTCCAGACCCGCGATTTCGAGACCCTGACGACGAATCAACTCGACGGCCAGGATGAGATCGAAGGCGATGATGTAGAGACCTGCGTAGGTCTCCATGCGTTTGGCGGTACGCGGGTTGGTGTCGAGTCGGTATTGCACAAAGCCGACCAGACAGACGAGGAAGAGAAGAATGAGAGCGAGGTAGAAAAAGGGGCTCAGCTGAAGATGCCAGCCCACCAGCATCACCAGCGCGGTATCGACCACGCGGATGCCGAGCACCACCCAGGCGGCGCCGTGCACGCCGAAGCGCTTTGTGTACGAGTCGAGCCCATCGATTTCCTGCTCGGGCGCACGGATTTTTCGTGACACTTCCCAATTGAAGCTGACGAAAAACCCCACGAAGGCGTAGAGCCAGAACCATCCAGGGGCCTGCCAGGGCGGCTGACCGGTGGTGAAACTAAAGATCATCAACGCCAGCAGGGGCAGCAACAGCATGTGGCTGATGGCGTAGAGAAGAAAACGTTTCTTGAGCCACGGGCCGACGAAGAACTCGCGCAACATGAGAAGCGAGAAAAGAAAGGCGATCAGCCAGGCAACAAACGCCGCCCAGCCGGCGAGCAGAGCCGCCACGGCACCAACGACGATCGCCACGATGCCGAGCCGCCTTAGATCACCGAGCGTCACCAGGCCACGCTGCAAAACACGATGCGGGTGATGACGACAATCGTCAGCGTAATCCTTGTGCTCATCGAAGACGCGCAGATGAAAGAAAAAGCAGAAAAGCGCGACGGCACCGAGCACGGAGTACAGCCCGTAAGCCACCGGTCGATCGGGCGCGGTGAGCACCTCGGCGAGAAATTGATTCGATGAGAAATAGCTCACGATCAAGATCCCGTGACCGATCAGCGGAAAGCGTTCGCGTAGATACGCGGCGAGACGGGTACCAAAAGGAGCTTCGAGAGTGAGCGTCGCGCTCATGACGCCTTCCCCAACGAGCGGAAGACACGCAGCGCCGGCACACGCCGCTCGCGAGCCCGCTGGATGTCGCAAGGGGTGAGCCCGCGACCAAAACCACCCATCAGTCGGCTACGCAGCTGGCGATAGTCGATCTTCGAGCGATGCCGTGGATCGAGCGGCAGCTCACGCCGGGTGACGACGATGCGATCGAAAGGAAAACCGGCCGTGTCGAGCCGCGCCGCCACCCCGACGGCGAGCGACGCGTCGCGTGGACCGTCAACGGTACGTTCGATCACCACCACCGCCCGTTCATCGAGCAACGAATCCTGCATGCCCACCAACGCGGCGCGACGGATATGCGGATCGTTGTTCTTGGCCGCCTGTTCGATCAGCTGCGCGTGGAGGAGCTCACCGTCACGCACCACGGTGGAATGCACCCGTCCCACCAGCCAAAAACGACCGTCGTCGTCGAAGTAGCCGGTGTCACCGAGCCGGTGCCAGATCCGACCGTCCTCATCGACGATCTTGTTCTTGGCCACCGCCTCGGGATTGCGGAAATAGCCTCGGCAGACATGCTCACCAGCGACCACCAGCTCACCGATGTACCGCTCGCCAGGGAGGAGATCGGTATCGACCGACTCGTGAATCGGAATCAGCCGGGCGTCGATCTCCGGCGCCAACCGACCGGCGCAGGTACCCTGACCCGTCTGCTCCAAACGTTGTTCCGCCGTGATGTGTGCCACCGGCTCGGCCTCGGTCGACCCATAGGCGATCACGATTTCGGCCTCGGGAAAGGCGCGTTGCCAGCGACGAAGCTGGGCGTCGGATACAGGCGCGCCGCCAGTAAGCAGTCGACGCAGGCGCGGCGGCAGAGAGCAGGCAGCGAGCCGATCGACAACCGAAGGTGAGGTCGTGACGGTGGTCACGCCATGCGTCTCGATCTGGTCGCGAAGCGCTTCGCCATCAGCCCGATGCACACGCCGCAGATCGATCGTCGGCACCACGGTGGTGATCCCGAGCGCCAGGTTGTTGAGCGCGAAAACTGGGAACGTCGTCAGCTCGACATCGTCGTCGATCAAAGGAAACGTACGACTGAGCACCCGATGCTGCGCGGCCAGAAAGCCGTGCGTGCGATCCGCGCCCTTGGGTGTGCCGCTCGAACCGCTGGTAAAGGTGATGAGGGCCGGATCGTCAACCGACGCCGACCAAGTCGCGATCTCGCCATTCGACGCAGCGAGCCGAGCCAGCGAGTGCTTCGCCGTCCACGCCGCGCCCGTCGTCACCGTGACGGGCAAGCGCCGCAGCCGTCGATCGAACAGACGAAGCGCATGGCTCTTCGGCGTACCGATCCACGCCTTGGGTTCGGCGTAGGCTGAAAACGCGGCGAGCTGACGCGCGCCGATCCATGGATCGACAAAGACCGCCACCGCGCCGAGTCGCAGCACCCCCATCAATACCGCGTAGAGCTCGGTCGACATCGGCACCATCACGATCACGCGATCTCCAGGCTCGATACCGGTGTCACGCAGACCCGAAGCGATGCGTCGCGACCGGCTCTGCAGCTCGGAAAAGGTGATCGATTTCCCGGCGATCAACGCCGGCTTGGCCGGCACACGCGAAGCAGCTCGATCGAATAGCTCGACGACATTCATGACGCCCTCCTCGTCTCGACGTGCTCGTAAAGCCGGTAGCGACGCAACAGCCGCCCCATTCCGGCCTCGAACCGCGCCGAGGGGTTGTCTTGTTGAATCAAACAGTGGTGAGTCTTCCGGTAGCCCTTGGCCAACGCCGCTTCATAGATCGCCGCCGTCAGCGCCGAACCGACATGCGCACGGCGATGCTCGGGCAGCACCGCGAGGCTCTTCATGTTCACCGTGTCGACCGAATGGCGACGCGCGGCCAAGAACCGAATCCGATCGGTTAGCCCGTCACCCCCACGCAACGCGGCGACCGAGCGCGCGTGGTCAGGGTAAGAAAAGAAAAAACCCGCGTCCGACCCGTCAGGCGCCACCGCGAACACCACCAGCTCCGGATCGAGCAGACGCTCGATACCCGCGTAGAGCGATCGAAAGTGTTCGAAGGAGATGAGCCGGTACAGAAAATTGCCCTGAAACGCCCGACACGAAAGCGCATACAGACGCTCCAGCTCGCGATCGAATCGATCGAGCCTCAGCGTTTCAAAGCCATATCCCGCCGAACGCGCCGCCTCCAACCGAGGCGCCAGCCGCTCCCACAGCCGTCGGGGCTCGTCCATGCGATGCGACGCGTACTCCGCCAACGTCGCAAAGCCCGCGTCGAGCCACAGCCGCTCGTAATACGGCGGGTTGTAGGGCTCGGAAAGAAATGGTCGGCAGTCGTACGGCCCTACAGAGAGTCGATACGCATGCCACGTATCCCCCTGCGACGGCCCGATGATCCGCGTCGCACCCCGCTCCCGCAACCAGGCAATCGCCCGATCAAAGAGCAAGCGCGTCGCCGCCAGGTCGTCATGAGCCTCGAAAAAGCCAACATAGCCCAGCCCACCATCTTCCAACCGAGTCACCGCTCGCGCCAACGGCCGACGGCCATCACGCACCACCACCACACATTGCCGACCGACAAACTCCGGCCGCAGAAGCGCGCGTCGCACTGAACTCGCCATCGGCGCGATGTAGCCACAGTCACGGCGGTACACCGACCGGGCAAGGTCGAAGAAAGGTCGAAGATCAGTGGAGTGAGTGAGATCGAGCAGGTCCATGCCTACTCAGAACATCAAGGTTCGTGCCAAGTGCCCGGGATGCGAAAATGCCCAGGAAACAAGGAGATCTCGTTGCTTCGGCTCACCGGGTGCAGTCAGGAAGCTGCAGCAACGTTACTGCTGGCTGCGCCTTGATCAGGGCAAATAGACACTCCAAACGTTGTCACCAGCTAGCCACAGACTTCAGAACGCTCCCAAATCGCGGCGCCAACATCCTCAATGTACCTCGGCAACACCAGAATCTGCCCTGCGTAAACGGCATCACAATTTTCGATGCGATTAAGAAAGCACAGATACTTTGACAGCCGTCGAATGCTACCTGCACCCCGATAACATTTTTTTGCAATCACATACAAGGAGTCCCGAGGCCCAATTTCAATCACAATGTCGTCAGGCCCTATGAACACATCGCTATCCACTGTTTGTTCACGCTCGACGAGCTTCATCACATCTGATGTTTGAGTGTCACCGCTCCTATTCGATAGTGACGGTTCGTCATCAACGTGATCCTCAATGATCTCCGATGCTTGGGTGCTTCGAGTTTGATTTGAGGATTCGCCGAGAGGGTTCGGTGCCTCATCACCTACGTTCGATATACCCTTGCTATCCAAATCTTGATCCAGAACTTGCTTTTCCATTCCTCGATCCACTGACGGCTCCTGTTCCTTGGACTCAATTACGTCCGATGCCACCCTGCCCGGGTCCGTCAAAGCTACGGGTACCTCATTAGAACGTGAGATGGTGATAGAGAGGTACATCACGATAAGTAGCGCTAGAGCAATGACCACACCTAGTGCGAACTTGGTCCATTGTGGCGACTGCAAAGTTGATTGAACGACCGTGCTTTCATCAACTTCGATCGCAGGAGCCTTCTCACCAGTGATTCCCCAAAATAGCTGGCTCATCGGATCAGGTTGATCCGTTCGAAAATCAACCCAAGTCATTCCTCGGAGAAACAGAGGCAGCTCAGGTTGCTGCCCACAATCGGGCAAAATGGTCGGAATCACCGGACAACCGCGCCGCACAAACTCACGAAGCAAGCTGTCTATTTCATGGTCCTGCCATGGTCCGATCCCCTCGGCTCCAACGAAGACAATCGCAGCACGAATCAAGGGAAGCTGAGTCTCGATCTCCTTGATCCACGGGATCCCCGGACGCAAACACCAGATGTCTAGCCATGGCTCGAGTCCCTGCTCCTGCAGCTTGCGGGCAATCGGCTCGACAGCTACTCGATCGCGGCTGTTGTAGCAGAGGAATACGTCGTAGTTCGGAGATGACACACGGATCTCACATGAATTCGAAGGTGAAGACTAATACATTCTCGCTGCCATGCTGTGGCAATCGTAGTCGGAAACCTCACGGCGGTTCCAGACTAGCCCGCATGGCTCACCAAACGTCGTAGCGAGGTGTGGAAGCGTGCGTGAGATCTGGGCAGCGCAGGGATGAGCGACCGGAGGCGTACCCAAGGTACGTCGAGGGAGCGAAGAGCGAGCACGCCCAGAGATTGCGTGCGTTTCCGCGCCGTAGCCGCGGTCCGTCGTCACGGCGGGCTGGTGAGACATGTGGGCTAGGGCTTCCTATATTGATACGCTGACAGATGAAAACCCCACGCGCAGGACCAAATCGACGCCATGCGAATCCGTGAAGCTCTCGAACTGGACGACGTCTAATGCCGATCAAGAAATACCGCTCCGTCGAAGACATGCCCGACAGCCGCCCTAGGCGCCCACTCGATCCCGAAAACATACGGATCGCGTGCGAGCGAGCTGAGTGAGCTCGCCTATGCCTTGCGACCGTGGCGATTCGAGCCGGGGGTGCGCAAGTACCGCTCGGCCGAGGAGATGTATCGAGCCCGGATGAAGTGGGAGAAGCGGCAGATTCAACGGTAGGGTGCCGAGTGAGTCGGCTTCTTCCTCTCGTGGTTCATTCCTCGACCCAGGGCTGCGGTGCTCCTTCGACCCCGAGGCCCGAGCCCGCCGCGAGACGCATCCCCATTTCAGCGGTCATGACGAGGTCTCCCTGGCGCTGGCGTTGCCACCATTCGAGTTGCTCCATGGGCAGCCGATGAGCGGCCGACCCGTCGCGTAACGCCACCGCGAGGAGGGTCGCATCGGCAAAGGCTTTGGAGGTTCCCGAGGCGGTATGCGGGCGGACCGTCCCCGCGGCGTCTCCGATCAGCGCGCACCGGCCGTGAAGTCGTGGCTGGGGTGCAACATCTTGAACCGGCTGAAGAAACAGCTCCGAGGCGTGAACGAGGTCCCGGAACACAGGTGGAAGCGAGCGATCGGCAAGCTCATGGACCCGTGCTTCAGACTCTCGGTTGACATCGCCAGCGGGTACGAACGAGCGGTAGCTACGCCCGGACGCGCCGGTGAGAACAGCTGGTAGATGTTGGTCGGGAGTGTTGATGTACCACACCCAGTTGACCCGCCGCTCGCCGGGCGTCGTGCCACCATCTGCACCAGGCACGAGGTAACAGAGAAGCTGCATGCCGGCTTGGTGGAAGAACGTGAAGCGGTCGGCCAGCTGGCGGACGATCGTCTCGGGTAGGTCGCTCTCGTTTTCGAGCCCACGCCAGGCGACGTAGCCGGTATAGCGCGCCGATGCCTCGCCGACGAGGATGGCGCGGCACTGAGAGTTCACGCCATCCGCGGCGACCAAGAAATCAGCCGAGGTTTGGTAGCCGTCGGCAAAGCGAAGGTCGACTCGCTCATCATCTTGTTCGAGGGCAACGAGCTCGGAGTCCTGCCGATAGCAGACGTCGCCCAAGGGCTCACGCAAGGCCCGATAAAGAGCATCCCAGGCGGTCATGAGCTGCGGGGCCCGCTGGCGCAAAGCTCGTCCGTCCGCGGTGAAACGGATTCGCTCCTGGAGCCTGACACAGACGTCCTCGGCCTTCGTACCGTGTTGCTCCAGGAGGTACTCGACCTCCGGTTGCATGACGACTCCTGCCCCACGTGCTTGCATGTGGCCGGCAGACCGCTCGTAGACGGCCACTTCGGCGTTGCTGTTCCGACGCAGCTCGAGGGCAGCGGCCAAGCCTCCGACCGAGCCACCGACAACCGCAACGCGATAGGGATCTTCACTCATGACACCATCACCTTCATGGCAGTCGAGCCGTTGCCAAACTCCTCGAACGATCAGCCTTAGAACATCCGCGCCCCACTACTATGCCAGCTGCTCAGGTCATGGGGAACAGGCTCCATGCGACGCCACTGGTAACTCGATCAAGACCTCGAATTTCACCGCTTGCATTTCTGGAACGCCCAGTCTAAGATTCCTGAGCCGAGCCCGTGAGCTCGACCTATGCCGATACTCGATACCTAATTCACTCGACCCTGACGACAACGAGATCACCATGCGTGGACGCCCAAAGACCTTTGACCGCGACGAAGCCCTGGAGCGTGCGCTCGAGGTGTTTTGGCAAAAGGGCTATGCGGCGACGGCGATCGGTGATCTGACATCGGCGATGAGGATCGGACGGCAGAGTCTCTACGACACGTTCGGCGATAAGCACGAGCTCTATCTCGAAGCACTAGCGCGCTACAAGGAGATGCGGATCCGGACGACGCGCGACATGCTCGAGGCACCGGGCTCGCCACTTGCCAATCTGCGGGCCTTTTTCGCGATGTGGCGCGAGGAGGCGACCGAGGCGACGAGCGGCTGCATGATGGTGAATTCGTCGACCGAGGTCGGCGCGGTGGACGACGCGGCGGCGCGAATCATCGAAAAAGCACTGGCTCGGCTCGAAGAGTTGATGCGCGAGGCGCTCGAGCGGGCGCGTGATGCCGGTGAGCTGTCGGAGCTCGCCTCGCCACGCGCGCTGGCACGGTTGATCGTCACTTCGGCGAATGGCATCGCCGCTCGAAGCCGTCTCGGCATGACGGTCGAAGAGGTCGACGATGTGATCGAGACCCTCACCGCGGTGGTGACGGGTGCAAGCCAAGCCGCCGTCGCCCGCTGACTTTTTTTCGCTATTTTTGGACTCAAAATTCCAAAACATCTTCCAACCCAGCTCGTAGACGCCGACCAAGCTCCCAGCCACACCCACTCCTGACACCCGACCCGAAAGACCGATGACACGCAATACCGATCCGCCCGCACCGAAACCCGCCCATTTTTGGACTGATTAATCCAAACAAGGAACGAGGACGACCATGAGCACGCCCGATCGACCGAGGACCGATCGCCCCCTCTCCACCATCGAACGCTACGCCGACGGTGTACTGCGTTTCCGCTGGCCGGTGATTCTCGCCACCCTGCTCGCTGTATTCGCGCTGGCTGGCGGCGCCCAAAACCTGGGCTTCAACGACGACTACCGGCTCTTTTTCGGACCGGACAATCCTCAGCTCCAGGCCTTCGAAGAGCTTCAGAACGTCTATACCAAGAACGACAACATCCTCTTCGTGATCGAGCCGGCCGACGGTGAGGTGTTCAGCGCCGATACGTTGAGCGCGATCGAGGATTTGACCCGCGAGGCCTGGCAGATCCCGTTCGCGCGTCGGGTCGATTCGGTGACCAATTTCCAGCACACCCGCGCTGAAGGCGACGATCTGGTGGTCGAGGATCTGATCGCGGGCGCGGCGTCGTTGTCGACGGCCGAGCTCGAAGACAAGAAACGCATCGCGCTCGCCGAGCCTCTGCTCGCCGGTCGTTCCCTCAGCCACGAAGCCGACGTCACCGGGGTCAACGTGACCCTGCAGATGCCGGGTGAGGAGGTCGACGAGACGCAGCGCGCCGTCGCCCATGCGCGCGAGCTGGTGACGCGAATCGAGAGCGAGCACCCCGATCTCACCGTCTACCTGACCGGTTTCACCATGCTCAACAACGCCTTTCAAGAGGCGTCGATGAACGACATGGCGACCCTGGTGCCGGTGATGTACGGCATCATCCTGATCTTCCTCATCGTGCTCTTCCGCTCGTTGTGGGCGACGCTGGGCGCCCTGGCGGTGATCATGCTGTCGACCATGGCGGCGATGGGCGCGGCCGGCTGGATGTCGCTCGAGATCACCCCACCGTCGTCGATCGCCCCGACTCTGATCCTCACCCTGGCGGTGGCCGACAGCGTGCACTACCTCAAGGGCTTTCTACGCCGACTCGCAGCCGGTGACGACAAACGAGCCGCGTTGATCGAGTCGATGCGAGTCAATTTGTGGCCGATCTTCCTCACCAGCATCTCGACCGCGATCGGCTTCTTGTCGATGAATTTCAGCGACTCGCCACCGTTCCGCGACCTCGGCAATATGACCGCGTTCGGCGTCATGGCCGCCTTCGTGATCTCGGTGACCTTTCTCCCCGCCCTGATGTCGCTCCTGCCGATCAAAGCAGTCAAGCGCAAAGACAAAGGTGATGAACGCTGGGATCGCTTCGCGCGCTGGGTGCTCCAGAACCGGGTGCCGGTCCTGGTGGTCACCACGTTGATCGCCATCGGCCTCACGCTCTCGGTGCCCCGCAACGAGCTCAACGAAGACTTCGTCGAATACTTCGGCCCGTCGATTCCGTTCCGCGTCGATACCGACTTCACCGTCGATCGACTCACCGGGATCTACCAGGTCGACTTCTCGCTCGGTGCCGAAGATAGCGGCGGTATTTCCGAGCCGGCCTATCTCGAGACCCTCGATCGCTACGCCGAATGGTGGCGTGAGCAGCCAGGCGTGCTCCACGTGCGCACCCTGACCGACACCATGAAGCGCATCAATCGCAGCATGCACGGCGACGACGACGCCTGGTATCGCTTGCCGGAAAGCCGCGAGCTGACGGCGCAATACCTTCTGCTCTACGAGCTCTCTCTACCTTATGGCCTCGATCTCAACGACGAGATCAACGTCGACAAGTCGGCCACCCGCTTCACCGTCACCCTGGACGAGATGTCGGCCAAGGCGATGATCGCCACCACCGAACGGGGTGAGGCGTGGCTGCGTGACAACGCTCCGGCGTCGATGTTCACCTACGGCGCCGGTCCGGCGCTCATGTTCTCGCGTCTCACTCAACGCACCATCGAGGGCATGTTGGTGGGCACGTTTCTGGCCCTCATCCTGATCTCGGCGCTGTTGATCTTCGCCTTGCGTAGCTGGCGCTACGGCCTTCTCAGCCTGATTCCGAATCTCGCTCCGGCGGGCATGGCTTTCGGTGTCTGGGCGCTGACCGTGGGGCAGATCAACAGTGCCTTGTCGATGGTAGTGGCGATGACGCTCGGCATCGTGGTCGACGACACCGTGCACTTCCTTTCCAAATACCAACGTGGTCGACGCGAGCACGACTACGACGCCCCCGACGCGGTGCGTTACGCCTTCCGCTCGGTGGGAGGCGCGTTGTGGACCACGTCGATGGTGTTGATCGCCGGGTTCTTGGTGCTCTCGCTGTCGAGCTTCGAGATGAACGCCGGCATGGGTCGTCTCACCGCGATCACCATCGTTTTGGCTCTGTTCACCGACTTCTTGCTCCTGCCCGCTCTGCTCGCGACGGTCGATCGTCGTGGCAAAGCGGCATCGCCTTCACTCAAACCGTCTCCAGCCACCCCTGCTTGAGGAGAGAAGACCATGAAATCCAGCATGTTGATCGCGGTGCTCGTCGCCGTATTCGTTTTGACCGCGTTCGTCGTGACGACGCCGATGCACGCCACGGAGTCGAGCTATGACGGGCTCGATCCGGTCGCCAAGGGTCTCGCCATCGCCGAAGAAGCCGATCGTCGCGACACCGGCTTTGGCGACTCGTCGGCCACGCTTACCATGATCCTGCGTAACGCGCACGGTGACGAATCGACCCGCGAGCTCCGCAACCGCACCCTCGAGCAGGAGGGTGACGGCGACAAATCCCTGGTGATCTTCGATCACCCGCGGGATGTCACCGGAACGGCCTTTCTCACCTTCAGCCATATCGACGGGGACGACGATCAATGGCTCTATCTGCCCGCGCTCAAACGCGTGAAACGGATCTCCTCGTCGAATAAGAGCGGTCCGTTCATGGGCAGTGAGTTCGCCTACGAAGACATCTCGTCCCAAGAGGTCGAGGAATACACCTACCGCTACCTTCGCGACGAGACCTTCGCCGGCCAACCCGCCTATGTCGTCGAACGTGTCCCGACCCACCCCAAGTCGGGCTACACCAAGCAGGAAGTCTGGATCGACAAGACGGAGTACCGCACGCTCAAAACCGTCTACTACGACCGCAAAGGGGACCTGCTCAAAACGCTCGAACAAAGCGAGTTCGGCCACTACCTCGACCAGTTCTGGCGTCCGGGTCTGATGACCATGGTCAACCACCAAACCGGCAAGTCCACGGAGCTCCGGTGGACCGACTATGAGTTTGGCAACGGCTACTCCGATAGTGATTTCGACCGCGCCAGCCTGGCGCGTGCTCGCTGACCGATAACACCTCGACGAGGAGAAGACGTGATGTCAAGAACCCTTTCCTTGCTCATGATCGGCGCCATCTTCTTGGTGACTCCATCGATCGCATCGGGCGCCGACGGTGTGAGCGAGTGGTCGGGTTTCATCGGCATCGAGGGACGCGGCTTCTCCTCGTCGGGGGCCTTCGCCGGCCAAGACGACGACGTCACTGGCTCGCTGGTGCTCGAGCCCGAATACTTCCGTGAATGGAATGGGCGACGCGATCGCGTCGTCTTCCGTCCGTTCGCCCGTCTCGACAGTGCCGACGAAGAACGTACCCACGTCGATCTCCGCGAGCTCTACTGGCAGCGAGTTGGCGACGGCTGGGAGCTCGACGTCGGTCTGCGTAAGGTGTTCTGGGGCGTCACCGAAAGCGCGCATCTGGTCGACATCATCAACCAAACCGACACGGTCGAGGATCTCGACGGCGAAGACAAGCTCGGTCAGCCGATGATCCGGCTCGGCCTGTCACGCGATTGGGGTCTGCTCGAGCTCTTTGTGCTGCCCTACTTTCGCGAACGCACCTTCGCCGGGCCCGATGGTCGCCTGCGCCCCGAGCTCGAGATCGACTCGGACGATGCGCGGTACGAATCATCGAACGAAGAGCGACACGTCGACTTCGCTCTACGCTGGTCCCATTTCATCGGTGCGGTCGATATAGGACTGTCGTATTTCCGCGGCACCTCACGCGAGCCACTCTTTCTGGCCGACACACGTGACGACCAGGTGGTGCTCGTGCCCTACTACGCACAGCTCGATCAGGTCGGTCTCGACCTCCAAGCGACGCTCGACGCCTGGCTGCTCAAACTCGAAACCATCGCGCGCTTCAGCAACGATCCCGCGTCGCCGCAGCCTGGGTTTGGCGATCATCTCGCCGTGGCGGGTGGTTTCGAATACACCTTCTTCGATGTCCGTGGCAGCGGTCTCGATGTTGGGGTGCTCGGCGAATATCTCTGGGATGAACGCGGCGACGAAGCCACGACACCCCTCGAAGACGACCTCTTCGTCGCTTCCCGGCTGGCCTGGAACGACGTGCAATCGACCGAGCTCCTGGTCGGCGCAACCGTCGATCTCGACAGTGGCGCGACCTTCGTCAACCTCGAAGGCAGCCGCCGTCTCGGTGATCGCTACGAGATCGAAATTCGCCTACGCGCCTTCGTCGACGCCGAGCTCACCGATCTCCTCGCCGACTTCGAAGACGACGACTACCTCCAAGTGACGCTCAAACGCTACTTCTGACCTGCATGCAAGATGGGAATGAGAGGAATCAAGGCTCCGCACGGGCGTGCGGAGCCTTTTCTAACTTGCTCAGGCCGAGGCCAGAGCCTGATCGATGTCTTCTTTCAGATCATCGATGTGCTCGATACCGACACACAGACGGATCATGTCGGGGGTGACGCCCGCCGAGGCCAGCTCGGCTTCGG
>JBCDBH010000065.1:0-20448 GCA_039184055.1 Acidobacteriota bacterium | reverse complement strand
CCGGGTCGATAATTTGGTATTCCTCTTCGATGCCGAGGGTTAGCTGCGGCAGAGACGACATGTGGATTCCTCCGCGTAAAGTCTGGCGTTTCTCTTGAAAGCGCGGTGAGCATAACACTAGGACAACAGCACATCGGCATCCCCTCTTCGCGAAATCGCGCGGACTCGGGGACTTGAGGTAACATGCCGCGAGTTCGAGCCCAGCGAGTGAGCAAGGTGAAGACGTCGCAATGAAGACGTCACGGTGTAGGAGTCAAGGTCACATGAGCGATGCAACATCGGATCCTCGGCGTAGCCGCCGACTCGCCATTCCCGGTGTCCTGGTGGCAATCGACGCCCCCGAAGTCGCCGCCGAGCCATGGGTCGTCGATGGCATCGATATCTCGGCCGACGGCATGGGCCTGGTGCTCCCACCAGAGCTCGGTGAGAGCCTGAACGTGCTCCTGACCTTCCGCCTCCCGGACGGCGCCGAGCTCGCCCAAGTACCCGCAACCGTCCGACATCACGAAGGGCCCGTCTCGGGCGGCGTGACCTTCGATACCGACGCGTGGGATCGCGACGATCGACTCGCCCTGCTCGAATACCTCGTCCGCGGCTACGAAAGCCACTGATCGTTCCAGCCCGCCTCGCCTCGACCCTCCATCTCGACCATCGTAGTGCCGAGTTGTGATCTCCAGCCCGGCTATTGACCGGCCGACCAATTCACTGTAGCCTCAAATTGACCGGTCGGCCAGTTCCTACGCCACCGGGGCGACTCCGAGACGACCGTGCACCGCGATCGCCTAAACAGGACCCGAATGTCGATGACCGAAACCGAAGACACCCCACGCCGCCGCGATCCCGAAGCGACCCGTGTCGCAATTCTCGATGCCGCTGAGGCGCTCTTCATCGAGAGCGGTACAGATGCTGTACCCATCAGCCAGATTGCGCGCCAAGCCGGGGTCACCAAGAGCCTCATCCATCATCATTTCGGCTCGAAGGATCAACTCTGGGACGCGATCAAAGAACGCCGCTTCACCGAGTACTTCGAGCAACAAGCGGAAATCCTCCAGACCGCGGATGCCGAAGGAGTCGAGGTCCTGGAGGTGTCGATGCGCGCCTATTTCAATTTCCTGCGCCGCAATCCGAACATGGTCAAGATGATGGCCTTGCGCTTCGTCGAAGAAGACGACACGTGCGCCGCCATGGAGAACGACCTCTTTCGGCGTGGAGTCGAACGGATCGAGGAGTCACAAGCGCGTGGTGAGATTCGCGCCGACCTGAACCCGTTCTACATCATCAAGAGCTTCATTGCGCTTTCGCTCAGCTGGTTTCAGAGCAAACCGATGTTCTGCGCCACGGTAGGCGAAACCGACGCTCACCTACTCGAAGACGAGCGCTACCTCGAAGACGCGGTCGCGATCTTCCTCGAGGGTGTCCGCCCACGTCCCACGAACCCCTGACAACCTGTCGAGTCCACATACATACACCATCGATCTTCGATTGACTCATAACTGACCGGCCAACCAGTTCACCTTTCGAACCGAGCTGGTGAGCCGTGGAGATTGCAACGGATGCTCAGGCGAACGACTCAAGCTCTCCTCCCCGTCGCCCTTTTGGGTGGCGCGCTCTATCTCGCCGCGGCCGAGGAAGCCACCGACAACAAAGCCATGAACGACAACATCAAACGCGTTCGTGTCGCGGCTGTCGAGTCGACCTCCGAACATCGCACGCTGACCTTTTCCGGGGTCACGCGCGCCGCCCGACGTGCCGATGTCGCGTTCACTCTCGGCGGCAGGCTCGAGACTCGACCGGTAGAGATCGGTGACACGATCCGAAAGGGCCAGGTCCTGGCCTCGCTGGATGCCCGACAGCACGAGAACGCGGCGGCATCCGCCCAAGCCCAGCTCGCCGAGCTCGAAGCCCGTCAGGCACAGGCGGCCCGCGACCTGGCCCGCGTCCGCGCGCTCTCGGATGCCAAAGCCGCCACCAGCGAGGAGCTCGAGCAAACCGAAGCGCGACTCACCAGCATGAACGCCTCGGTCGAGGCCGCCAAAGCCCAAGTGGCCGACGCTCGACGTCGACTCGACGAAACCCGGCTGACCGCTCCGTTCGACGCCGTCATCACCGAGGTGTTCTTCGAGCCCGGTGAGTGGGTGAGCTCGGGTCGGTCCGTGCTCTTGTTGTCGGGAGCTGGCGATATCGAGCTCGAGGTCGAGGTTCCCGAGGCCACGGTGCTCTATCTCGATCGCGAGCGTGATCTCGAGGTCCGCTTCCCCGCCCTCGACCGATCAGCACGAGCCCGCATCACCTCCCTCGGTCGCACCGCGCCGGGGCCGGGCCAGCTCTTTCCCGTCGTCGTGCGCATCCTCGGTGACGAAGCACCGTCTCTTCCAGGACTGACCGCCGAGCTCGTGCTCGACCTGACCGACGACGCGGCGCTGAGCGTGCCGGTGGAGGCGGTCATCAACCCAGGTGGCCGCCAACCGTCGGTTTTCCGTTTGCGCGAAACCGATGGCGAAACCCGAGTCGAACGCGTCGCTGTCGATGTCGGCAACCTGCTCGAAGACGCGGTGGTCGTCCGCGGCAGCCTGGCCGCTGGCGACCGAGTCGTGGTCGGTGGACAACGCGGTCTGCTCGACGGCGAGCCGGTCGCCGTACTCGAGGGTGAACGATGAGAATCCTCAACGTCGTCCTCGCGCGTCGACGTCTGATCATCGCGACCGCGCTCCTCTTGGCACTCACCGGTATCCTGTCGTGGATCACCATGCCCCGGGAAGAAGATCCCCAATTCCCACGTCGTGATGCGATGGTCTTGGTGCCGTTCCCAGGTGCCGACGCCGAAACGGTCGAGCGTTTGCTGATCGAGCCCATCGAAGAACATCTCGCCGAGGTGGAAGAAATTCACGCCATGCACGCCACCGCGCGTGCCGGTATCGGCATCGTCCATCTCGAGCTTCACGAAACCGTGTACGAAACCGACGACGCCTGGGACGATGTCCGTGAGGCTCTCGCCGACGCCGAACGCGACTTCCCCGCCGAAGCGGGCCGCTGGACTCTCGACGACGACTTGATCTCACAAGAAGCCGTGGTGCTGTCGATCAGCGGCTCCGAGGATCCGCTCGTCCTGGCCGATGCCGCCGAAACCGCCAAGAAACGCCTGCTCGCCATCCGGCCGGTACGCGAGGTCAAAATCGTCGGCGACCCGGGCGAACAGATCACGATCGAATGGGATGACACGACCGCGCGGCGACTGCAGATCGATCCCGCCATGCTCGTCCATCAGCTCGGCAACCGCAGTCGCATCGTCCCCGGTGGCGTCATCCATCTCGGCGCCAAGACCGCCACGCTGCGCCCCGAAACCGATTTCGCCTCGGTCGAGGAGATCGCCGCCACACCGATTCTCCTGCCCTCGGGATCGAGCGTACCGCTCGGGGTGCTCGCCCGCGTGCGTCGCGGACCCGCCGAACCGGCGGCCGAGCGGATGCGTTGGAATGGCGAGCTTTCGGTCGGTCTAGGTCTGGTGCCCGCCGACGGCATCGATCGGGTCCGCTTCGGTGCCGAGGTACGCGAGGTGGTCGCGGAGCTCGCCACCGAGCTCGAACCTCTCGTCATCGAAGAGGTGGTCTTCCAACCCGATCAGGTCGAGCTACGGCTGACCGACCTCGGGCGGTCGCTCATGCTCGGCATCGTCATCGTCGCGCTCGTGCTCTTGGTGTCGATGGGGCCCCGTCTCGGTTTCCTGGTGGCGTCCGTCGTGCCCTTGGTCGCATTCGGCTCGATCGCCCTCTTCGCCATGGGTGGAGGCATCCTGCATCAGATCTCGATCGCCGCGGTGGTCATCGCGCTCGGTATGCTGGTCGACAACGCCATCGTCGTCGCCGAGAACATCCAGTGGCGTCTCGATCGTGGTGAGCCGGTCGATCACGCTTCGGTGGGGACGATCAAAGAGCTCGCCGCGCCACTCGGCGCCGCCACCGGCACCACGCTCGCCGCCTTCATCCCGATGCTCATTTCCTCGGGAAACACCGCCGATTTCACTCGCGCCATCCCGACCTTGATCCTGCTCACCCTCACGGTGAGCTACGTGTTCGCCATTCTCGTCACGCCCGTGCTCGCCGAGTTGATTCTGCGCCGTCGCCGTGACGACGATCGCTTCGCCGGAGTCGCCGATCGACTGACGCGTGGCTTGTCGCGCTGGATCGCGTCGGTCGCTATCGGTCGACCGCTCATCGTGCTCGCCGTGATGGCGGTGTTGATGGCGATCACCGTCTGGTCGGCGGGTTTCGTCGATCAGCAATTCTTCCCGGCGGCCGATCGGGCGACCGCGGTGATCGATCTTCAGCTCGCCGAAGGTACCCATCTCGAAGAAACCGACGTCATGGCGCGGCGCATGGAACGCTATTTCGCCACCCGCCCCGATGTTCTATCGGTCGCTACCTTTCTCGGCCGAGGCGCGCCGCACTTCTACTACAACCTGCGCTTCTTGCCCGCCAGCCCACATCGAGCGCAGCTGGTGGTCGAGACCACGAATCTCGCCGCGGTCCCGGACGTGATTCGCGACACGCGCCAATTCGCCCAACAAAACCTGCCAGCGGCGCAGGTCGTGGCCCGACAATTGGAACAGGGCCCGCCGATCGATGCACCGGTCGAGCTCCGGGTGATCGGTGACGATTTCGAAGATCTCGAGATCGTCGCCGACCAGCTACTCGGTCTCATCCGAGAGATTCCGGGAAGCCGGGACGTGCGCCACGATTTGGGGCTCGGCATCCCGACCGTGGTCTTCACCATCGACGATGCCGCCGCCGCGCGCCATGGCCTGTCACGCGTCGATGTCGCTCAGGCGCTCGCGGGTCGCACCCTCGGCCTACCCGCCGGGACGTATCGCGCCGACGACGACCCGGTGCCGATCCTCGTGCGGTCGAGCGCCGGCGAGACCTTGCCGGCGTCGGCTCTCGCCACCATCGACGTCACGCCCCCTGGAGGCGATCCCGTCCCCCTCGAGCAGGTGGCGCGTTTGGGGGTCGAATGGCGACCGGCGGCGATCTACCATCGTGACCGTGAACGCTTGGTCAAGGTCCAGGCTCAACTTGCCGACGGTGTGACCGCCGCCGAGGTTCTCGACGTCCTGCGTCCACGGCTCGGCGAGCTCGACGTGCCACCGGGGGTACGGGTCGAGGTCGGCGGTGAAGCCGAAGAAAGCGGTGCCGCCAACGCGGCGATTCTGCGTGCCGCGCCCCTCGGCGGTCTGCTGTTGCTCTTCTTTCTACTCGCCGAGTTCAACTCCTTCCGACGTGTCGGAATCATCCTCGTCACCGTACCGCTGGCCGCGATCGGTGTCGTACCCGGGTTGCTGCTCTCGGGCCACTCCTTCGGCTTCATGGCCTTGCTCGGCGTGGTGTCACTGATCGGCATCGTGGTCAACAACGCCATCGTGCTACTCGACGTCATCGAAACCAAACGCGAAGAAGGAGCGAGCGTGGACGAAGCCTTGAGCGAAGCGGTGCAACGACGCACCCGCCCCATCTTGTTGACCATGGCGACGACGGTCGCGGGTCTGTCGCCGCTCGCGTTCTCGCAGACATCATTGTGGCCACCGCTGGCCTGGGCGATGATCTCCGGGCTCGCCGCGTCGACGGTGCTGACCCTCCTCCTCGTGCCCGCTCTCTACCGGTTGATTTTCGGCGGCCGAGCCATGCCGCGTCGTCAGGCGGTGGCGGCGACCGCCACCGCGCTCTTGCTCGTCATGATGGCCGTACCGACACCGGGAGTCGCCAGCGAACCGTCTGCCGAGCCGCCCGATACGGGCGTCGACACGAGCGGTGTCAGCATGCAGATGGTCATCGATCTCGACACCGCGCTGCGACGCGCCACCGAACGACCCATCGCCCAGGCCGCCAACCAGCGCGCCGTAGCCGCCGCGGCGGCCGCGGATGCCGCGCGGCGTCTGGCGCGTTTCCCCATCGTCGGTGTCGAAGCCACCGCTGATTGGCGGAGCGAGAACACCGAGATCGATACACCGATCGGGGCGTTCACCCTGGGCCAAAAAGACGTCCAGAGTCTCGCCGTCCAGATCACCCAACCGCTGCTCGATCCGGCACAGCGCTTCTATCGTGCTCCCGCCGCCGCGCACGACGCGACGGCCGCCGAGGCGCAGGCGGCGAGAATCATCGACGGTTTGGCCGCCGAAGCCGCACTCGCCTTCCTCGACATCTTGGCGATCGACGCCCAGCTCGCCGCCACCGAGACCTTCATCACCAGTCTCGAAGCACGCCTCGACGAAACCAACGCCCGAGTCGACAGCGGTCGAGCCTTGGAGGCCGATGCCCTCGACGTCCGCCTCGACCTCGAAAGCGCCGAGCTCGATCGATTCACGCTGCGCGCCAATCGCCGAGTCGCCTTGGACGAGCTCGAGCGTGTGACGGGTGGTGAGAGGATCATCGACGTTCGCTTCACGGGCCCCTGGGACCGTTCCGAAAGGCCCGGACGTGGCGCGCTCTATCAAGAGGCATTGCAAGAACGAAATGATCTACGGGCGTTGAACGAACAGATCCAGGCCGCCATGCTGCGTGCCGACGCGATACGCGCGGAACGGCTTCCCCGTCTCGAAGCACGCGGCACCTATCTGCGCTCGGAAGGCGATCCTTTCCTTCCCGAAGACCTCGCCCAGGGCGGTCTGGCGATCGTTTGGAATCCGTTCGCCGCAGGCACTCGCGCGCCGCAACGCACCGCGCTGCTCGCCGAGCACGAGGCTCTGCTCGCCGAACGGACGGCGCTCGAACGGGCCATCGACGTCGAAATCGACGCCGCGCTGGCCCGAGTCCGCACCGCGCGTCGCGCCGTCGCCGTGCGCGAAAGAGGTATCGAGCTCGCCATCGAGACTCAGCGTGTCACCGCCGAACGGTCACGCGCGGGTCGCGCCACCACCAACGATCTGCTCGATGCCGAAGCCGCCGTCCGGGCGCAACGCACCGCCCGTGCGCTCGCCGATGTGGATCTCCTACGCGCCTGGATCTCGCTCGACCTGGCCATGGGAGTCATCGTCCCGTAATCCGGCCTACAACGCCCGACGAGGCGGCAGGAAGACGTTCGCCATCAGCAGCCCGGTCACCAACGCGATGGCCACCAGGGCCATCGCGAACGCCGACTCGACACCCGAGACGACGTCCTGCTCGAGCAACGAGGCGATCCCTCGAAAACCGATCGAGCCAGGCACCAAGAGCATGAGACCCGGAAGCTGAACGATCGCCGACGGGCGATCGCATAAACGAGCGAATGCGTTGCCAGCGATGCCCACCGCGAAAGCGGCGAGCAAAGCGCCGAGCTCGGGCCCGAGAACGGTGGCGCCGAGACGCGCGCCACCGATCGCCACCACGCCCGCGACGAGCATCCACACGACGTCCCGAGGCCGAGCACGAAACAGGACGGTAAAGGCGAACGCCACCGCCAACAGCGCAACGGCTTCGGTCCACAGGGGTAGCGCCACGGGCTCGGCGCTTTGGCCGGTCCCATAGAGAAACACGCCCAGCTGGCTCCCCAGGGCGACCCCGAAGCCGATGGTGATGAAGACCAGCGCGGCACCGGCGAGACGCGCGCTCCCGGAGACCAGATTACGGGTCGCGAGCTCGGTCATCGCCACCGTCAAAGTCATCCCCGGCACCAGGACGATCAACCCGGAAAGCGTCACGAGCTGCGGCGACATGGGCATCATCATCGTCGCCAGCGTGGCGGTGGCGAACGCCATGATCATGCCGCCGACCGGCTCGAAGAGACGACCGGCGTCGGGAACCCGGGCCGCGACCAGCGACCAGAGTCCGACCAACAGCCCGCCGACGGTCGCCGCGACGATCTCTCGCCAGCCACCACCGAAGAACCGCGCCGCGCCACCCGACACGAGCGCGAACGACAGGGTCGTCAGGATCGCGCCATAGCGCGGGGTCGCGGCGACGATCTCGTCGACCCGGCGGGACGCTTCATCGAGACCGAGGTCGCCTCGCACCACCCGCTGCACCAGAGCATCGAGCCGCGACAGCTTCTCGAGATGCACATCGCCCGGATCGACCCGGAACAAGGTCGTGCGCTGTACGCGATCGGCCCCGAACGACGCGAAGATCGCCGTCGGGCTACAAAAGAACTGTCCCTCGAGCCCGAGGCTACGCGAGACGTGCTGGAGCGCCGCTTCGAGACGATGCGCCGGACTCCCGAACGCGTGCAGCGCCTGACCGAGCTTCTGCACGAACACCTCGGCATCGACGCCAGCCCGGGTCGTCGGTTCGGCCTTCGGCCCATCGTCGAAAAGCAGTCCTGGAAACGCCATCGTTGACACTCCTTCGAACCTGGTCTTCCACCCCAAAGCCGGTTCCCACGAAGCCGCGAACCATACCATCGTTGAAAGAAAACCAAACCCATCATCCTCGAGCCAAACACCATCAACCTAACCGTGAGGCGTAGCGCATCGCCTCACCATGCAGACCTCGGCGTCTGTAGAGCGCCGCCAAGCGTTCCCAGGCGAGAACCTGTAACGGATCGAGTCGAAGCACCTTGCGGTAGATCGCGATGGCCTGCGCGACAAAGCCGTGCGTGTCCCAGGCCGCCGCGATCTCCATGAACAAGGTAACGGCTTCCCGCGTCGCGCCGTATTCGGCCAGCACATCCGCGAGCCGGTTGGCCATCCAAAGATCATCAGGACACTCGGAACGAAACTGTCGGTACATCACCAGCGCTGCCGTCACCCGCCCTCGTCGCAAGCATCGCCGCATCCGTGCTGTACGACGCTCTCGATCCGACTCGATTCGATTCGGTCGGCTCGATACCCTTTCCCTCATCTTCCTTCCCCATGCCTTGCTTCCCCGGGCCAAGCTTTTCCACATCGTCCGACTCCTTCGGGTAGCGATCACCGTCCATCGGAGACCACATTGCCTAAAGACGTCAGCCGACCGTTCGATCGGACAGTCCTGTCGAATCGAATCGCTTCGGGGCGCGGTAGAGTGACCCGAGCGCGGCATGAACCTTGCTAGTTCTCCTTGTCGACGGTCTCGCTGACCGAGACCAGCCTGATGCGCTACACCCGATCCGCTCGCTCGTCTCGAGCTACCTATAGGAGTTCTACCGTGAAGACCCTCCTCACTTCCGTGCTCGTCACCGTCCTGATGCTCGCCGTCGTCCCCACGGCCGACGCGCAAGCCAACCAGGCCGCCGAAAAGAAGAAGCAACAACGCGTCGCCAAGATCGAAAAGCAGCTCGAGCGCAAGCTGTGCGCCTGGTCGACCGAACAGGCGCGCCAGGTCGCCGCCAAGCTGCCCGCGGACAGTACCGAGGCGCTGATCGCGGAAGGTCGAGTTCTGTCTCAGGAAAAGAAACACGGCGAAGCGATCAAGGCTCTCGAGCAAGCGGTGAAAGCCGCCAAGGGCGATCCCGAACCCCTCGTCCATCTCGGCGAGGCACGTCTTGCCGCGGGCAAGCGAGGGCCGGCGAATCAGGCCTTCCGCCAGGCGCTCGCTCACGCCGACAAGCAGCTCGCCAAGCAACCCGACAACGCGTGGAACCACTACTATCGTGGTGTCGCGCTCCAACGCCTACGCAAATTCGACGCGGCGATCGCGGCTCTCGAACATTCTCGCGAGCTCGACGGCAAGAATCCGCTCACCGTCTACCAGCTCGGCGCGACGCACGCCTTCATGGAGCAGTGGAAACCGGCGGTCGATCTGCTCGATCGTGCCATCGAGATGGACTCAGGCATCGCGTACGCCTACTACTATCGCGGCATGTCGGCGGGCAAGCTGAAGAGGATGGATCTGCTCATCAACGATCTCGATCGCTTCGTCGCGCTGGCGCCCGAGGCGCCCGAAGCCGATTCGGCACGACGGATCCTCGCATCGGTGCGCTAAACGCGCCCCTTCGGCACGGTTCAGCTGGGTTGACAAGGGATAGATCGCACCGTACTCTTCAGAAATCCGGTCGTAGATAGGAATCTTGCGTCTCACGCAAGAAAATTTACAGTCTTCTATACGTTAGTAAGTATAGGGCTCGCTCGAGGTGGATCGTGCCGTGAGCGTCAACCAATTCGACGTGGTCATTGTCGGAGGTGGCCCGACCGCCGCCGCGGCGGCGTTGTCTTTGCGCCAGCTGAGTCCTGGTCGCTCGGTAGCGCTCGTCGTCCCCGAGCTCCATCGCCCCGACCATGGCGAAAGCCTTCCCGAGCAGGCGCGTTCGACGCTCGAGGTGCTCGGCGTATGGCGTCGATTCGTCGCCATGCAACCCCGTTCGATGGCATGGCAGCGGGTCGGGCGCGACAGTGGTCCGGCCATCTCGAGCCATGGCTGGCACATCGATCGGGCGCGTTTCGACAGCATGCTGATCGATGCCGCCGTGGCGACCGGCACCGAGCGCCTCCACCCCTACCGTTTCGTCGGCGGTGTCCGTTCCGACAGCGGCTGGTACCTCCGACTCCGACATCGCAACAAGACCAGCGGGCGCTCTCGTGGCGTACGCGCGTCCATCGTCATCGACGCCACCGGGCGACGCGCTGTCTTCGCCAGGAGACAAGGCGCGAGCCGTGTGCGCTTCGACACCCTGACGGCGACTCGGTGTGGTTTCGCCGCGCGGGCCGGGCTCGACTACGTTACAGAAGCGGTCCACCAGGGCTGGTGGTACGCCGCGCCTCGGTCGTCGGGAGGCACGGTGACGGTCTTTCTCACCGACGGCGACATCGCGCGCCAGCTCCACGTCACGTCACGTGACTCGTATTTGGCGCGGCTCTCCACCACGGAGCTGGCCAAACGTCTCGACTCGGCCCCGGTGGTGAATGGCCCTCTGACCTGGTCGGCGAGTGCCGGTCGACTCGATCTGATCGCCGATCACGATTGGTTGGCCGCTGGCGATGCCGCCATGACCACGGATCCGATCGTCGATAGTGGGCTCGCTCGGGCGCTCGAAGGGGGGCGACGCGCCGCGCGTACCGCCATCGAGATGCTCGACGGGTGCACCCGTGCCGTCGCGCACTATCGACGTCAGGTCATCGAAGCCGGCGAACAGGCGCTCGCCAATCGTGATCGCTACTATGTCGATGCGGGGTGTGATGCCGAGTTCTGGCACCGTCGCAATGGCGAGGTCAGCTTCTCCACCGACAAGCTGCTGCTGTGGAGTCGGTCGGCGCATCGACGACGGCTACGCATCGCCATGCATCTGCCGATCAATGACCTCGAGCGGCTGGTCAAGCTCTGTCGTATCCCACGATCCGCCGCCAGCGTCATCCACGCCTTCCACAACGAGAAGACGGCCGGGGTACCCGACCAGCGTGTCGCGCGAGCCCTCGCCTACCTGCTCGATGAAGGTCATCTCAAGCAGGTCGACGCCGCTGAGCTCGACGCCGAACCTGCCTTGCAGGCGATCAACCGCTGACCGGTCTCGTCAGTCGATCGAAAAGCTACCGCCGCTACCGCTCTCGGCACCGACGTACACACCGTCCTCGAAACGTAGCGACTTGGGAAAACCGGTGGTCTCGCCACTCTTGGCGGTGAAGTAGCCCAGCTTGGTGCCCTTGTCCTGACGCGGGTACCAGATCTCGATCTCCTTACCACCCTCCGACTTCGTCTCGAACGACTCGGGACGACCGGTGATGTAGTACACCTGCCGCTTGGTCATGCCATTTTCGATGCGGCGTTCGGCGATGGCACGTTTAGCATCGGCCGACCAATCGTCATGCTCGTCCTGAAGCGGAATCCGCGAGAAGGTCTTTTCGAACGCGGCCTTGAAATCCTCGAGGGTGTGGATGTTG
Source organism: Acidobacteriota bacterium (assembly GCA_039184055.1). GTDB lineage: Bacteria > Acidobacteriota > Thermoanaerobaculia > Multivoradales > J023 > JBCDBH01. The sequence continues at coordinate 8,693 of JBCDBH010000065.1, read as the reverse complement.
ACGAACGCCACCACCGTGTCGTTGCCATCCGCCGCCCGAATGCCTTCGAGCTCGACCTCGACCGTGGCTTCGTCATCCTCGTAATCGAGCTCGTCGAGCTCCATGGGATCGTTGATCCGCACGCCCCAGTAGGTGCTGTCGGCATGCCACCAGCTGGCGTTGATCGCCAGATCGCCCTCGGTCGAAATCTCACCATCCGGCGACACCTCGACCAACGGCCGCTTGTACGTGCCATAGGGATGACGGCCGGTGGCGCACGGTGCGTCGACCCGCATATAGACGTCGCCATCGAACATCTTCTCTGCTTCCTTCAGATCGTCACGCGACAACTCGGCGCTGGCACTGATCGGTATCAAAGCAAGGATGGCGAGCATGGCCACCAAACGAAGCCACGGGGATCCATTCGCTACGGAACGTACTGACATCAGAGCTCTCCTCGACGGTCAAACGAACAATCGGCGCCTGGTCCACCCGTCACGATCCCGAGCCCCAAAGAGCCGAAACCGCGTTTCGGCGAACTCGACACCGTCGCCACGGGTCCACGGCGACCGCACAACATGATGGATCGTCAGTATACCCGGGGTGCTCACCGTGTGTTCGCGACCCAAGCAGTGGTGACGAAGGCCTCCACAAAGCCAGCGGCACGCTGCCATCGATGCACCGCATCATCCTCGGTCTGCAGAAAGACCAGCTCGCTCCCGAGCGATCGAGCCAGCGCCAACCGGTAGTCGGTCAATCGGCGCCCCACGCCACGACCTCGATATTCGGGACCGACGGCCAGGTTGAAGAGTCCCGCTTCGCCATCGTCGGTCACGATGATCGATGCGATGCCCAGCGCCTCCTCGGTCGCGCCGCCACGCCGTGCCCGCGCCACGAGATGACGCACCGTGACCCCGGCACATCGTCGACCCACCGACTGACGCACCGCCGCCATCCAGCCTTCGGCCACCAGCTGTCGACTTCCCGTCGTCGAGAGGCTGAAACCGGCCCGATAAAGCTCGAGAAAGGACTCGAGATCGTGTCGGCTCTCGATCTCGGCAATCACGACGGACTCGTCGCCTCGGGGCGCCGATGCTTCATGCGGATCGAGGTTGCCGTACAGCCAGCGATAGCCGAACGAACGCCGCCAACCACGACCCCGCAACCGCTCGGTCAGATCAACAGGACAGGTTCCAGGATCGATCATCACGGCGGGACATCGACCCCGCTCGCGGCAAAACGACTCGACCCGCGCGAGCATCGCGTCGTCCTCGCCTTCGTCACAGCGGATGATCGCGCCATGACACGCCGCGGGATCGTCGATCGACGGATGATCGACGAGCAGCGCCGACGAAGCGTCGATTTGATCGGGGTGATAGAGGCACGCGTGCATACGGTAATGCGCGCGCAAGACACGCTCCCGGCTCGCCGCATCGGCGCTCGGTCGATCAGTGATCGAAGAACCGATCGATGGCAATGGCCACCCGCTCATCGAAACCATGGCGATAGGCGTCGAGAAAGACGCGATCGACATCCTGATGAAAACAGCCGAAGGTCGTCCAGGGAAACTCACAGCCGAGATACTCCCGGTGAATCTCGGAGGCGAGAGATTGGTACGACTGCAAGCCATCTTCGAAATCGGTGACCAAATACCGTCCCATCGCGGCGAACAACAGATATTCGGCCACGCCACACGGTCCACCGGTCCGCCCTTCACCCGCGAGCTCGCGGATCTCGCTCCAGGAGATCTCACGCTCGCCGTCCGTAGTCACCAACGTCAAGCGCGTGGTGGCCGGATCGCCGTACACGATGCGGTATTGATCGTCGGGTGTGTGCACGCCGACCACGGCCACCCGGTCGGTCCGCTGCCAGGTGGCGAGACGCCGGACGAAGAGCGCCGGATCACGAATCGTGAGCACGAGGGCGTTGAGCAACGGCTCGAGCGGCTCGACCGGTGTATCGAGAAAACGGCCGTTTACCGACACCCAATAATCACGCCACGTCGTGCCGGCGCGCAAGGCGCGACACGAGGCCACGAGCTGGTCGATCGCCGCGTCGAGATCGTGCTCGGCGCGCAGACTCGCGGCCAGCTCCCGGAGCGCGCCGCGTTCCGACGTCACGGGTAGGAGCCGACGAAACCCCGCCGGCACACCGCGATCGAACATCTGCCCCACCCCCGTCGAGAACACATGAGGTCCATGGCGCGCCGCGTCGAGCATCGAGATCATCAATCGATAAGCATGGCGCATACGATCGAGGGTCGAAGCGTCGAGTCGGAGGGTGCTGTAACTCCGATGCCGGCTGCGACGGATGAACGGCCAGCCGAGAAAACGCACCGGCCCGAGCTCGTGATGAAGATGCACCCCGAGAAAACTCTTCTTGTCACCCGTGGCGGTAAAGACATCGTGCCCCAACGCGAGCACCCGCGCGCCGATCCGCAGACGAGCCGCCAAGGCGAAGGTCAGCCGGACCCGCAGCAGGTCCCGTGGACATAGCCAACAACCCGCCTGTTCGGCGAACATGAGCATCGGTCGTGGCCCACGTAGCGCGACGATCGCGTCGGCGTCGACTCCCATGTCCTCGAGCAGCGGCTCGTACCGCCGACCGCTCGACCATTGCACGTGCCGGCGTAATCGGCTCCAACCCGTCAGATGGGTCGTCTCCACCTCTCTCGGCACCGCACGCCGAGGACGAAAACGATCCGGGCGTACGCGTCTCGGGCTGAGCACCGCCACACTCTGCGTCATGGTGTCGCTCCTTCGACCCCTTCGGCCTCCTCGATGCCTTCGGCGACGGGTGATCCCGATACGGATCGATACCTGTCACACCAGGCGAGGCTGTAAAGCGCCTTGGTCAAATAATGGCTAGGACGTTGAAACAGGCCATGTGTCCCCTCGGGAACACGGACCATTCTCGAATCGACACCGCGAAGCTTGAGCGCGGCGAAATATTGCTCGGTCTCGGCGACCGGCGTGCGCCGATCGGCTTCTCCGGTCATCAACAAGGTCGGCGTCGCGACCCGGTCCACCCGCGATAACGGCGAGCGACGCCAATACGCCTCGGGGTCTTCCCACGGCATCACGCCGAACCACTCGTCGATCACCCGTCGACCGATATCCGAGGTCAACGCGAGGCTCGTCCAGTTGACCACCGGAAAATGACTCACCGCGGCATCGAAGCGATCGGTGACGGTCGTCAGCCAAAGCGCCAACAAACCGCCACCGCTGCCTCCGACCACACACAGATCGTCGGCTCGGGCCACCCCACGATCGATCATCGTGTCGACCGCGGCGAGCAAATCGTCGACCTCGGCACGTGACGGAAACCGTCGATCGATGGCGTTGCCAAAATCGGCGCCATAGCCGGCGCTGCCACGCTGATTGATGTACAACACCGCGTAGCCACGCGCCGCCCATAGCTGTTTCTCGAAATCGAACCGCGCCCCGTACTCGCGAAACGGCCCACCATGGATTTCCAGAATCAACGGGAAGCGCTCGGCATCGGGATCCGCTGAGAGGGAGGCGGGTGGCCGCAAGAGCCAACCGTCGAGCACCGTCCCATCGGTGCTCGTCACCGAGACGGCTTCGAAGCGACCGAGCTCGCGTCGCGCCAACACCGCGGAGCTCAACGAAGTGAGTCGACGCGGAACCGGTTCATCGAGCGACGCCATGGCGACTTCGGCCACTACCTCCGGACCGGTGACCACAAACGCGTGGCGGTCATCGCGCGCCACCGTGAACGATCCCGTGCCATAGGTGCCAAAACCATCGCCGAGCCCACCGCTCAACCGCCTGAGCTCGCCATCGAGCGTCACCAGACCGATATGCGTGTCGCCACGATCGTGAAAGAGCACGAAGATCCCCCGACCGTCATGCGCCCAGCGTGGACTGCGCAGATCACGATCGATGCCGGTCGACAAACGCCGCGCGCCGCTGCCATCGCTCGCCATTACCCACAGATCGGCCTGCTGATAGCCACGAGCCGCTTCGTCGTAGCCCAAATAGGCGATCCACTTGCCATCGGGCGAGACGATCGGTGCGAAATCCGGTCCGCGGCGGCTGGTCAGTCGACGATGCTCGCCGCCGTCGACCGTGAACGCCCAGATGTCCAAGTTACGTGGCGAGGTCTCACGTCGGCGACGTTCGCGACGGTCCACCGCCGCGTACAGCCATCGGCCGTCGGGGCTCCAGGTCGGCGCACCGGCATCACGATGTGGATCGAAGCGGTCACCCCCCCAGTGCTCGGACTCTCCCGAGCTCACTTGCGTCGAAGTTCCGGTACGCGGATCGAGCACGAAAAGCTGCCACGAGCCCTTGGCTTGCAAACCGCTATCGAAGAGCCGATCGATCACCCGTGGCGCCGGCACGGCGGCCACCCCGAGAGGCGGTGGTGGCAGCTCGGCCAGCACCTCTCCTGGCTCGGGAACGCGGGCCAGGTACGCCACCCGCTGGCCGTCGGGAGAAACCGCGAGGCCACGGGGTTCATGATCGAGACGCGAGATCTGCTCGACGCTTCGGTCGGCGAGCCGCAGCCGGTGAATTTGGGTGGAACCCGAACGGTCGGACAGAAATACGACATGGCGGCCATCGGGAAGCAGACGAGGCTCCCAATCGAGCCACGGACCGTCGGTCAACTTCCGTGTCGCGCCACCCGCGGTCGCCACGAATCGCAGACCCGCCAACAGTCGATCGCTCGCCTGATCGTTGCGAATCTCGACGAAAACAACCGATTCTCCATCCGGGGCGATACGCGGATCGGCGGCGAAACGTAGGTCAAAGTAGTCGGCCGCCGACAATCGAGTCTGAATCGTGGATGCCGGCTCCTTCGCATCGAGTGCACGACTGGTCACGACCAGGGACAACCCGATGCAGAGGATCACCAAAACATGTTTCACGAAGCAGCCCTCGAACAGGGTGGGTCAGTCCCGATCATGCGCCGTGATCATCGGGTCCTGACGTTGCACTGACTTATGGGCAGGAGAATACCTCGCAAGGACTTTCCGGACAAGCTCGCCGCCGAAGCGAAACGCTCACGACTCGAACACGACCGATTCCTCCCGAATGACGCACGGCGGCGTAGGCTCGGATAAGATCGATTTCACGAGCAACACTCATGGCCGACCACGACAAGCCCAAACCCCCAGCGCGTCGACTGTCCGAGATCGATACTCAGACCACCCCGACCGAATCGATCCGGTTCGACGCCGCGGCACTATCGAGCGGAAATCTCGAGGGGTTTCGATCACGCCCCGACGACGCCAACGACGATTCTCTCGCTCCCGGAACGAGCCTCGGCCCCTACGAGATCCACGAACTGCTCGGCAAAGGCGGCATGGGTCTCGTCTACCGTGCGTTCGATCAGAGGCTCAAGAGGTGGGTGGCGCTCAAGGTACTCCGTCTGCAGGGCTCCGAAGCCTCGGCACGGATGCTCGCCGAAGCCCAAGCGCAGGCGCGAGTCGACCATCAGAATGTGTGCAAGGTCTACGAAGCGGGTGAGATCGACGGGCAGCCATATATCGCCATGCAGTGGATCCAGGGTCGCCCGCTGCGTGAGCTCTTTCCCGAGCTTTCCCTCGACGACAAGCTCGACATCGTGCGTCGGATCACCGAGGGCATTCACGCCGCGCACCGTCAGGGTTTGATCCACCGCGATCTCAAACCGAGCAACATCATGGTCGAGCGTGGTGAGGAAGGCGGTTGGCGCCCGTATGTGCTCGACTTCGGTCTGGCGCGGGAGCAGGCGGCTCCCGGTGCGACCTCGACCGGTGAGCTCAAGGGCACACCCAGCTACATGCCTCCGGAACAGATCTCGGGCGATGCGCGCGAGCTCGATGCGCGCGCCGACATCTACAGTCTCGGCGCCACCCTCTACGAGGGCTTGGCCGGGCGACCGCTCTTCCACGACACCGGTGGTCTCGGCGTGCTCGTCAAAGTGATGCACGAGGAACCCGAGACGCTGCGCGCGGTCGATCGTTCGATCCCGACCGATGTCGAAACGGTGGTCATGAAATGTCTCGAGAAGAACCCGGCGGATCGCTACTCGACCGCGCTCGAGCTGGCCCAGGATCTGCAGCGACTGCAGCAGCGTGAGCCGATCGCTGGACGCGGCGTCGGAGTCGTCGAACGCTGGCGTCGCCGATTGCGCAAACAGCGGGTCGCGGTGCTCACCGCCGCCTTGGTGCTGATCGTGGTCGCCGCCACGATTCTGCTTTTGATGTCGCAGATGCGAACCCGGGAGCACTCGCGTGAGCTCGAAGCAGCGGTACAAGACGTGCGCTTCATCGACACCATCATGACCAACGCCTATCGGGCACCGCTACACGACGTCACACCGGAAAAAGCCAAGATTCGCGAACGGCTGGCGAGTATCGAAGAACGGGGCGCCGACCGGTTGAGTGGACCGGCGCAATGGGCCCTCGGCTACGGGCACCTCCAGCTCGGCGAATACGATCGCGCCCGTGCCCATTTACAAAACGCCTGGAACGCTGGCGTCCAGGGCCCAGAGGTCGCGTTCGCCCTCGGTCGGGCGCTGGGTGGTCTCTACCAGCGTGGCCTCGACGAACTCTCCACCCTCGACAGCGAGAGCGAACGGCAGAGTCGGCGTCGTGTCCTCGAAGCTGCCTACAAGGAACCGGCCTTGGCCTATCTGCGCCAAAGCCGCGACGGCGCGCTCGAGACCCCTGAACTGGTCGAAGCGCTGATCGCCTATTGGGAAGGTGACTACCCGACGGCGCTCGAACGCGCGCGCGCCGCGCACGGCCAGACGCCGTTTCTCTACGAAGCGATCATGCTCGAAGGGGACATCCACGCCGCCCAGGGTGACACGCTCGCCAAGAACGGTGATCGCGAAAGCGCGGCGGATGCTTATCAGGCGGCGTCCGAGCTGCTCGCCGAAGCCGCCGAGATCGGTCGTAGTGACGTCCGGGTGTACGCCAGCCAATGCGCGCTCGCCGAGTCGATCATGTCGCTCAATCTCTACGGCGCGTCGACGGGCGATCTCGACAGGGCGTTTCAATTCGGTCGTACGAGCTGCGAGCGGGCACGCACCATCGACAACGAGCAGATTCCAGTCCACGTGCTCGAAGCGGCCGTGTACCGTCGCATGATCCAAGCTCAGATCTACCGGGGAAGCGATCCGACCACCAACCTCGACGCCGCGATCGACGCCACCGACCGTATCCTCGAGCTCGACCCGGCGAGCGTCCGAGGCATCGAGATGCGTGGCTGGACGTTGATCCAAGCCGCGCAGTGGAATCGTCAACACGGTCTCGATCCACGCGCCCTCACCGATGATGCACTGGCGAGCTTTCGCCGCGCGATCGCCCTCGAACCCAATCGCGCCAAGGCGTACAACGGTCTCGGCTACGCCTACTACGTGCGCGGCGTGCACGCCTTGACCACCGGCGCCTCACCCGATGAGGATTTCGCGCACGGTCTCGACGCCTACGGCGAAGCCATCGAGCTCGATCCGAGCTATGTCTTCCCGCGTGACAACCAGGGGCAATTGCACCTGGCGCGTTCGATTTATCTTCACTGGTTGGGTGAGGATCCGAGCTCGGCGATCCACGACGCGATCGGTGCGTTCGAAAGCTGTCTCGAGGTATCACCGAGCTACGCCGATGCAGTTGCGGGGATCGCCGAGGCGTATGTGCGGAAAGCCGAATACGTCTTGTCGGTCAGCGACGATCCCAGCCCCAGTCTCGAGCTCGCCTCGACGCCGCTCGAACGTGGCGAGGCCCTACCCTCGGCGAGCGACAACCCCTGGCTACACATCGCCCGCGCGCGTTACGAGCTGGCCCGCGCCCGCTGGCTCGTCGAGCGTGGGCAACCGTCCGGCGACGCTTTCCAGAGCGCCATCGACAGCTTCGACAAGGCGCTCGCTCTCAATCCGGCGAGCGGCTACACCCACCTCGTGCTCGCCAAGGGCTATCGCTATTGGGCGGAAAGCGAGAACGGGCGCAATGCGGCGCGGATCGATCGCGGGTTGAGCGTCGTGGAGACCGCGCTGTCGATCCACCCACGTGACGCCGAAGCCGCCGCCACCGCGGGTGTCTTGCAGACCTTGCGGGCCATGGCCACCGGCCGTACGTCCGCGGCACGCAATGCGGTCGAGCGACTCGAACGAGGGCTCGAAATCAATCCGCATCTATCCCGTGAATACGGCCCATGGCTCGAACGAGCCCGCGGGCTGGGAGGCTGAGAGGTAGGAACTAATTCTTGTGGCGGTAGATGATCCGGCCACGGGTCAAATCGTAGGGAGACACCTCGACCGTCACCCGATCCCCTTCCAACACACGGATGCGGAAACGGCGCATCTTGCCAGCGATCTTCGCCAGCACACTATGATTGTCAGACACCTGGACACGAAAATTGGTGTTTCCAAGGACCTCGATGACTCGGCCCTCGAGCTCAATGGGTTCTTCTTTCTCCATGGGGGCTCCCTCGGTTGTTTCGACCTCTTGAGGCGACGTCGTACCGGTCTTCTCGCAATCGGATGGGATAGCGGATCGAGCCGGATCAGATCAATCGATGGACCACGGTCCGTGGTCACGAGCTCCTAAGAGTATCCGACTCCACCTCTGGAAACAGCGCCGATCAGGACGAAATTCCAACTCGGTGGGTTCCGACATCCGTGCACTTCGCAAAAGCCGTTCGATGACTTTGGCGAATTTTGCAAACAGTTTGAACCGATCTGTTGGGTTCGTAAGTCAAATT
>JBCDBH010000064.1:0-20492 GCA_039184055.1 Acidobacteriota bacterium | reverse complement strand
GGTGCTCGGGTTGGTGGTCTGGTAGGTCTGCACTTTCTGGGCGATCGACTGCGCCTGCTCGAGCCGTTTGTTACGCACCCGGGCGCCGTCGACGGGATCGTCGATCCGCGACAGGGAACGCGTGTGGTTGTTCATCACCGCGAAGGCGAGCGGCGCACCGTTGCCGGTGTAGCTCGCCTCGAGCAGAAGCTGCGGACGATCGTGGAGCAGGCTGCCGTCGAAGGTGTGGATCTCGGCGGCGCCCTGTTGGGTGACGGCGGTGACGCTCACCGTGTTCCGCACCAGGTAGCCGACGTCGATACCTCCGACGTCGTTGCCTTCCACCAAGTAGGCGGTGTAGACGATCGTCGCATCGTCGCTCTGGATCCGACTGGCCAAGGCGCTGAGCACCGAGATCTTCTCGACTTCCTGCACGCCGAGGACGTCCGGCGAGTCGAGCACGAGACGGATGTAGCGGGAGAATTTCTCCAGTCGATCCTGATACTCGGCGGTCGAGACGACGGTGTCACCACCCGGATCGTCGATGTCGTCGTAGAGACGGAAGAGGTTGAGCGAGCCGATGGTGAATTCACCTGCGGCGCGCACCGGCACCGCGAGCGGCAGGGTCGGGGTGGTGGTCACGCTGAGCGTGGTGGGCCACAGCTCGTAGCCACCGAATTCGTAGCCGATGACACCGGTCGCGTCGAAGGTCGAACCGGCGGCGATGGTCTGGTTGGTGAGCCCGAGCTTGTCGGGATCGAGCTCGAAGACCTCGGGGTTGCCATCCCAGGTGGGAATGGTGCCACCCAAGCCCGGAAAGGCCACACCGGTCTCACGATAGGCACGCGCCGCGGCGGTGATGTGGACCTCGGCGATCGGATCGGAACCGAACGCCTGGTTGGGTCCACCGACGCTACCGCCAGCGATTTGGACCCGCATGCCTTCGTAGCACTCGAATTCGATCGCGCAGCTCGGTGTCGCCGGATTCGGCGACGGCACCAGGGCATTGAAGGTGACGACGGGCGGCAGTGGATTGCCGCTCGAGTCGACGGTGATGGTCAGGGTGCCGTTGAGCTCGGTGAAGTCGAAGAACTCGGCGACATTTCCGGTGACATCGACCTGATCACCCACCGTGACGGTCGGTGCCGTGATGGTGTAGACGTAAAGACCGTTCGAGGTGTCGACATCGGCGTCGTCACGAGCGGTCGGGGTCTGGATGAAGAAGCCTTCCGGACCGACGGCGGTGACGATGTTGTCTTCCAAGGTGACGGTCTGGTTGAGGAAAGGCGAAGCCAGACCGCTACCCTGGACCTCCCAGATCTCGAGGTTGGTGCCGACCGGCGGGCCGCCACCACCGTCACAGGTGCAGGTGCTGGTGTGACTGCCGAGGTCGCTGACGTCGTTCTGCGCGTAGCCGGTCCACTCGATCGACGGATCGAAGGCGTCGTTGCCGCTGGGATCACCGTCGCAAACATCGTCGTTGCGACGGATGGTGTTGTTCTGCGTCGAGGTGACACCGCTCCCCCACTGGCTGCCCGGGTCGAAACCGACTTCGCCGACGACATCGATGTCGGTACCGTCTTTGACCAGCACGATGGCGTCATCACCGTTGTACCAGCTGCCACCCTCCGTTTGATCGGCGACCGCGAGCGTGCCGCTGAAGGCACTGCTGTGGGCGACGACGAACGTGTCACCGTCGGCCACGGTACCGCTCAGATTGATCGTCCGACCGGCCGAGGTGTTGCCGTTGAAATAGAACTGCAGCTGGTAGTTGCCGGCACCCAGATCGACGCTGGCGCCAGTGGCGTTGTAGAGCTCGACGGCCTTGTTGTTGGAGCTGCCTTCGACCACTTCGGAGACGATCAGGTCGGCCGGGCATTCACCGCCGCCACCACAGGTGCAGGTGGTCGTATGGCTACCGAGATCGGCGCTGTCGTTCTGCGCGTAGCCGGTCCACTCGATCGACGGGTCGAAAACATCGTTACCGTTGTCGTCGCCACCACAAACATCGCTGTTGCGACGCAGGGTGTTGTTCTGCGTCGAGGTCAGACCACTGCCCCATTGGCTACCCGGATCGAAACCGATCTCACCGACCACGTCGACGATAACGCCGTTCTTCGTGAGCACCACGGCGTCGTCACCGTTGAAGAGCGTCGAGGTGCCGGTCTGATCGGCCGCGGCGAGAATCGAGCCGTTGGCACGGCTATCGGCGTAGACGAAGACATCACCATCGCCGACCGTGCCGGACAGCGTGATGGTGGAACCGGCCGAGGTATTGCCGTTGAAGTAGATCTCGAGGGTATAGCTGTCGACACCGAGGTCGACCGTGGCACCGGTCAGATTCACCAGCTCGACGGCTTTGTTGAACGAGCTGCCCTCGATGATCTCGGAAATGAAGAGCGTGTCGGAGCAAGCGCCGCCACTACAGCTGGCGCCATGGCTACCGAGATCGGCGCTATCGTTCTGCGCGTAGCCGTCCCATTCGGTGCTCGGATCGAAGCTGTCGTCAGCATCGAGATCACCGCTGCACAAGGCGACCTGGCGGCGCAGGGTGTTGTCCTGAGTCGAGGTGACACCGCTGCCCCATTGACTCCCCGGATCGACACCGATCTCGCCGATCGCATCGACGATGACGCCGTTCTTCTTGAGCACTACGGCGTCGTCACCGTTGAAAAGTGACGAGGTGCCGGTCTGATCGGCCACGGCGAGAATCGAGCTGTTGGCACGGCTGTCGGCGTACACGAAGACATCGCCAGCCGCCACTGTGCCGCTCAGGGCGATCACGGTACCCGGCGCTGTGTTGCCGTTGAAATAGACCTCGAGGGTGTAGCTCTCGGCGAAGAGATCGACGGTGGCACTGCCCGGATTGAAGACCTCGATCGCTTTGTTGAACGAGCTCCCTTCGATGTACTCGGACATGAACAGATCGGCCGCACTGGCGGGCGCGGCGAACAGCATGATGGCAAGAGCGGCGAAACACAGTCGCCGCGCGGTTTCGATAAGCACGAAAAAACTCCTCTCTTTTGTCGCGGTACAGCTTTTTGTGTCACGTGTGGGCATAGCTTCGCCCACGCGCGCACACGTGTGCGCAACAGACGCATTGGAACCGTGAACTAGCGTGTAGAAGGCGCTGCCGTAAACGGCCTCATCGTGAGAGACACGGGCAGACTCGAACCGGACTTTGCTTCCGACGAAGCACCCAGATTCTGGAAGCGAGCCGTGAGGTGGCGGTTAAGGAACCATGAAACCGATGTAATTCGCCTAGTTGAATATCCAGACCCTATGCTTCCGACGTTCGGCCCAGGAATACCGAAACCGCTGCATGTGGACCGCGACGAGGCGTAGGTCCGATACACTCAGGGTATGGAATTCGATCCGCTTCCCGACGATCCCAACGCCGAGAAAAACAAATCCTCCGAGCCTGAACGCTCCGCCGGCGACGATCCTCGATCGCCGCGCCAGCCCGAGAGAAGCACCGGGACCCCACCACGCGGGTTGTCACCGCTGGATCCAGCGGTGCGGGAAACCGCGACTCGGCCGGCGCGAGAGACCGCGAGCACAACCGTGCGAGAAAGCACGAGTACACCCGTGCGGGAAAGTGCGCCGCCACCGCCGCCCTCCAAACCGGATCCCACATCGCGTCCGACCCCTACCTCCCTACCCGCGACCACGCTGGCCGACCACCCGGACGACGACGCGGGCTGGTGGCCGAGCCGTCACCCTCGCCTGGTCTACGGTTTGCTGATTCCGCTTTTTGTCGGCGTGTTGGCGATGAGCGCGGGCGTCGCGGTGGCGGCGTGGATTCACCAGCCGGAGGTGGCCACCCTCGAGGAGTTCACTCCGCGTCTGGTGACCAACCTCTACGATCGTGACGCCGAGATCTTCCAGACGTACTCGCGTGAGAATCGCGTCATGCTCGGTGAGAACGAGCTCCCGCCGCTGATCAAACAAGCCATCATCGCGGCGGAAGACGGCAACTTCTACGACCACGCCGGGATCGATCTACAGGGCATCGTGCGTGCGGGACTCACCAACCTACGGGAAGGCCGAGCCGCTGAAGGCGCTTCAACGCTCACCATGCAGCTCGCGCGCGAGCTTTTTCTCACGCGAGAAAAACGGCTCAAACGCAAAATCGAAGAAGCGTTCTTGGCCGTCGAGCTGGAGAAACAATATTCCAAAGAGCAGATCCTCACGCTCTACGCGAACCTGGTCAATTTCGGCCACGGCAATTATGGCGTCGAGGCCGCGGCGCGGGATTATTTCAGCAAGCCCGCCGCTGATTTGACGGTTGGTGAAGCCGCGACCCTCGCCGGGATTCCACAACGGCCGTCGGACCATCCCTACAACAATCCAGAACGTGGCGTGATCCGCCGCAACTACGTGCTCGGTCGGATGCTCGAAGAGGGTTTCATCGACCAGGCGACCCACGATGAGGCCAGGGACGCGCCGCTGGTCCTCGCGCCCCGCCGGCGCGAAGTGTCGATCGGCTCGTACTTCGCTGAAGACGTGAGGCGCTATCTCGCCGACACCTTTGGCAGTGGCGATCTCTATGATCGCGGTCTCCAGGTCCACACCACGCTCGATCGACAGATCCAGGCCGCGGCCGAGGACGCCTTGCGTGACCAGCTGCTCTGGCTCGATCACCGCCGAGGCTGGCGGGGCGCGCTCCGCACCCTCGAGGCCGAGGATCTCGCGGCCGAATCGCTCTCGTCCTGGTCGGGCCTGGAAGAGGTCGAGCCCGACACGTGGTACGAGGGCTTGGTGTTGAACGTCGATACCAAGACCGCGACGGTCAAGGTCGGCGATCAGACCTTTCCGCTCGACGCCAAGGGCATCAAATGGACACGACGCTCGCGCCCCGGTGACCTTCTCGCCGTCGGCGACGTCGCCTGGGTTCGACTGGAAGAAGATAACGACGGTCAGCGTGTTCTGATGCTCGAGCAAGAGCCCGAAGTCGAAGGCGCGGCGGTGGTGCTCGAATCGGCGACCGGCGCGATTCGCGCCATGGTCGGGGGCTGGAGCTTCGAACGCAACGAATTCAATCGCGTCACCCAGGCTCAGCGTCAGGTCGGCTCGTCGTTCAAGCCGTTCGTCTTCGGCTCCGCTCTGGAGGCCGGCTACAGCGCCGCCGACCAGATCTTCGACGGTCCTGCGACCTTTCCCGGTGCCGGGGTCGAGGAAGGCTACAGCCCGCGCAATTACTACCGGCAGTATTACGGCATCACCACGCTGCGACGCGCGCTTGAACAATCGGTCAACGTCACCGCGGTCAAGCTGCTCGACATGGTCGGAGTCGATCAAGTCATCGATCTCGCGCAACGCTGCGGCATCACTTCGGAGCTTCCGCCTTATCCGAGCCTGGCGCTCGGCGCCGCCGACATCACCCCGCTCGAGATGGCCGCCGCCTACGCCGCGATCGTCAATCACGGCATTTGGGTCGAGCCGTACTTGATCGAGCGCATCACGTCACCGGCGGGCACGGTCAAACAAGAGCATCTCCCCCGTGCGCAAAAGGCCATGGAGCCAGAGATCGCCTACATCCTGACCGAGATGCTCCATGGCGCGGTGCAAAACGGCACCGGCCGCAAGGTGGCCAAGCTCGATGTCGCGATCGGTGGCAAAACCGGCACCACCAATGACTACACCGACGCCTGGTTCGTCGGCTTCACACCCAAATTCACCATCCTCACCTGGGTCGGCTACGACAAGAATCGTTCGTTGGGTCGTGGCATGACGGGGGCCGAGGCCTCCCTACCGGCCTTTCGAGACATCGTCGAGCGAGGTCTCGAAGAGGGCTGGATCGTCGCCGGTGAGACGTTTCCCGAGCCACCCGGGGTGATCTGGGAAGAGATCGAATACGCCAGCGGCCTGCTTCCCGGACCGGGGAGTGACAAGGTGGTCCAGGAGGTCTTCGTCGAAGGCACCGAGCCGACACAGCGCTATGACCGGCGCTGGGCGCGGATCATGAGGATGCCGTGGTATCTGCAGGAGCCGTTCTACATTCCCAAAGAAGGCGAGAAAATGCCGGGAGAGATCGGTGACTGGGAGCTCGTCCGGTCGAGCTGGAACAAGCGCGACGACGGCTGATCACCGCGACGCATGCATCAACCGCGTGTGCCGATCAAGCCGTAGTCGCGTTCACCGTAGAGCAGATCGTCGAGCGCATCGCGCAGTGCATTGATCTGCTCGCCGAGCCGTCGCTGCGCCTCGGGAAGCGTGTCGAGAGCGATCTCGGGAAGCCGCTCGTCGGTGGGAAACGGGTGGATGTCGATCCGGTGCACGGGCTCGAATCCAGCGGCGCGAAATACCACTTCGAGGCTGGCGGGATGGACCGGTCGGATATGGGTCGGATCGGTCCAGAAGTTGCGCGCCGCCATCACCACCGACAGGGGGCTCGGCGTTTCGATCACCAAAACACCTCCGGGTCGGAGCGCGCGCCAGGCGAGCCGCACCAGAGCTTCGAGGGAGGTGGCGGGCAGATGCTCGACGACGTGAAACGACACCACGCCACCGAGACTTCCAGGCTCACAGGCTTCGAGATGCGCGAAGAGATCGGTGTGGATCGCGTCGAGACCCTGCTCGCGACACAGCTCGACCGCGGTTTTCGAGCTGTCGATCCCAAACGCCTCGATGCCGTTGGCGGCGAGCACCGTGAGGGCTTCGCCGCGACCGCAACCGAGATCGAGCACGGGTCCGGGAAGCTCTTGCAAATACGGCAGATACGCTGAAATTCGGCCAGCGATCTCGGCTTCCGTGCCCCGGTGCCGACGTTCGAGATCCTGATAGGTCTGCTCGTGAAGACGCGACGCCAGCACGGCCGGGTCGACGGGGCGTTCGCTCGCTTCGCCCGATGCTCGAGCGGCCCCCGCTTCGGCACGAGCGATCAACGCACCGAGCTGATGCCACAGCTCGCGACTCTCGCGGCGGTAACGATCGAGCTTCTGGTCGACACGCGCGAAGAGCGCATCGTTGTGACGCACCGCGTCGTCGAAGCCTTCGACGATCTTGTAGCTCTGCCCGGTGAGAACCTCGGCATGCTCTTCGATCGCCTTTCGAAACGTCTCCTGGACCGCCAACACGTGCTGATGCAGCGTGGCGAGCTGGTCACGTTGGCTCGTGAAGTGGTCGAGCAGAATGAGATTGAAGACGCGCTGCCGCTCGAAACGATCACCCACCAACAAACGGGCGAGCGGCCGCAGCAAACGCTTGATCGCAATGGTGAGACGCCCCGAGAGACCGGGGCGATGGCTACGGATCGGTGGAGTGTGATCCCCCGTCCACAACCAGCGCCAGGCCTCGGGGTCGTGAGTCGGGTTGTCGCCGCTGAAGCGATCGAGGCTCGAATCACCACCGTGGGTGGCGGTGTCCCGCTCCTCGTCGCTCACTGATCAACCAGCGGGAACGACGACCACGGTGAGCTCGGCGACGACCTCGGGATGAAGGTCGATGCTCACCGTATGCTCGCCGAGTGACTTGATGACGTTGGTGTTGCTCGACACTTCGATCCGGCGGCGATCCACCTTGACACCCTTTTCGTCGAGCGCCTCGGCGATCTCGGACGTGGTCACCGAACCGTAGAGCGTTTCGCTTTCACCGGCGCGTTTGGCGATCTCGATGCGGAGGGCCGCGATCTCGGCCGCCACCTGGGCCGCCGCCTCACGCTCGCGGGCGTGCTCGGCGTCGATACGGGTGCGCTGTTGCTGGAAGAAAGCCACGTTACCCGGCGTCGCTTCGAGAGCGAACCCCTGGGGCAACAGGTAATTGCGGGCAAAGCCCGGCTTGACGTTGACCTGCTCACCGCGTTTGCCGAGGTGGCGGGTGTCTTTGAGCAAGATGATCTGCATGACGTGCCTCCCGCGATCAGTCCGAGGTGAACGGGATCAGGGCGAGGTGACGCGCACGCTTGATCGCCTTGGCGAGCATGCGCTGATGACGCGCCGAGGTACCGGAAATACGCCGGGGCAGGATCTTCGAGCGCTCCAATACGTAGGATTGCAGCAGCTTGGTGTCCTTGTAATCGATGTACTCGATGCCTTCGGCGGTGAACTTGCAAACCTTGCGGCGCCGATAAAACGTCCGTCTCCGTGCCATCAGTCCTTCCCTCCTTCGGCGGCGCCACCTTCTTTGGGCCGTGCACCGGGTGTACCGGGCTTGCCTTTACTGTGGGCGCGTTTGAGATCTTCGTCCGTGCGGACGGTCAGATAACGCAGAACCTTGTCGTTCTGCCCCATCAGACGTTCGACCTCGGAGATCGGAGGAGCCTTCTCGGCCTGGAAGTAGAGGAAGACGTACTTACCCTCGTTGATCTTGTTGATCGGATAAGCCAGCTTGCGACGTCCCCAATGCTCTTCATTGGTGATGTTCGCGCCGCCTTCTTCGAGAAGGGATTTGTAACGATCGGCGATTTCCTGCACTTCATCGTCGGTCTGTCGTGGGTCGATGATGAAGCCCAGCTCGTAGGTACGCTGAGTGACCAAGTTTTTGACCTCCCTATGGCCTTGGTCGGTCCCGTTGTCATACGGAACAGAGAGGTGAGCGATCGGCGTGATCGCGGGGACGAGACGAACCTGTGCCAGGCTCGCGCTCGGCGAGTGAAGCCGGAACTATAGCGGTCTCGGCGAGAAATGCAAGGCCGGGCGGCGAAACTCGCTACGCAACGTGGTCGTGAATGAACGGATGCGCGGTCGCCTCGTCGTCGATCTCGAAACAGGCCTCGGCGTGACGGACCAGCTCGGCGTCGTGACGACGTAGATGAAGCCGCGCCAGCGGCTCCCCCGCTCGGACATCGTCACCGATCATGCGTTCACGACGTAGCGAAACACCCGTGTCGATCGGCGCGTGCTTCACCACGCGGCCACCACCGGCGCGAATCAAGATATTGCCGAGCTCGCGAGTCGCGACGCGCGCCAACACACCCGAGCGTGACGCCGTGACGACGACCTCCTCGGGCGCCAATTCGAGATCGGGGCGCGCCAGCCATGACGGATCCGCGCCTTGTGCCGCCGCCCATCGATCGAATCGTTCCCGCGCCCGACCGCTGGTGATCGCGGCTTCGAGCTCCGCTACCGACACCGGATGACCGAGCAAGGTGGAAAGTCGCTCACCGAGCGTGTAGACGACGGTCATCAGATCTTCGGCGCCCCGGCCTTCGAGACAATCGTAGGCCTCGCGTAATTCAGCGGTGTGACCCGCCCACTCGCCGAGCGGCTGGTGCATATCGGTCAGCACGGCGGCCGTGGCGGTGCCGAGACTGTTGCCGACATCGACCAGCTCGCGGGCGAGAGCGCGTGACGCGTCGAGATCGGCGACCAGCGCGCCGGTCCCGACCTTGACGTCGAAAACCATCGCCGCCGCCCCGGTGGCGAGCTTTTTGGAAAGGATGCTGGCGGCGATCAAGGGCAAGCTGCCGACCGTGCCGGTGCGATCACGAAGCTCGTAGAGCTTGCGATCGGCGGGTGCGATGGCGTCGGTGGCGATACCGATCGCGAGACCGACCTCGTCGACCAGCCGACAGGCGCGCTCACGATCGAGGTGTAGATCGAGACCCGGAATGGCGTCGAGCTTGTCGGCGGTACCCCCGGTGTGGCCGAGACCGCGACCGGTGAGCTTGACCATGGGGAGATCGCACGCCGCGAACAGGGGCGCCAGAACGAGCGATACCGTGTCGCCGACGCCACCGGTCGAATGCTTGTCGCCGAGCAGCGGCATATCGTCGGCGAGACGCCATTGCTCGCCGGATTCAAGCATCGCGCGGGTGAGCGCCGCCGCTTCCTCGACATCGAGACCGCGTACGAACGCGGCCATCAAGAAAGCGCCGAGCTCGGCTTCGCCCCACTCCCCTGTCGCCGCGCCCTGGGACACCGCGGTCAGATCGGCGGGATCGAGCTTGCCCCCGTCACGCTTGGTCTCGAGAATCGAGCGAATCGTTCTCCCGGCCATGATCGAGGAATTCGGTTCAGCCGGCGACCCGTAGCCGGGCGTCGCTGGCGTAGGGAGACTGCGGGTATTCGTCGAGCAGCTGCTGGTAGTAGTCGGCGGCGTCGGTGGTCCGATCGAGTTGCTCGAGGGTGCGCGCCAGCTCGTAGAGCACGACGTCTTCCGGCATCGTCTTCTTGGGGCTCTCGAGCTCGAGACGAAGACGCTCGGCGACGTCTTCGGCTTTGCCTTCCTGCCGATCGAGACTGATCAGGTTGAGCCGTACCGAAACACCGAGCAGATGATCACCGTGGCGGTCGAGAAAGGTCTCCCAAATCTGCCGTGCGGTCGCGGTGTCACCCTCGGCGAGCGCGACATCCGCGACATAGAGCTCGGCGACGTCGCCCGCCGTGCCGCTGCCGGTCATACCGCTGATCTTGTCGAATTCATCACGGGCTTCCTGACGCTTCGACTCGTCGGTGACATAGGCCTTCTGAGCCGCCTCGACGCTATCGTCGACATCCGGCTCGACATAGGTGTCGATCGCCTCGGACAGCTGCGAATTGGCATCGGCGCGTTGGCTACCGAGCCAGCTGTTGACGCCCCAGCCGATGATGAACACGAGCAAGAGCCCACCGAGACCATAGACAATGACTTGCCAATTGTCGTAGATCCGGTCCATGGTGGATTCCACTGCCGTCGACAGCTCGTCCTCGCGAATATCGCGTTTGATCTCTTTCGGACTCAAGCGCTTACTGCTCATCGATTGACCTCTCTTATCGTGCGTCTCGTCTTCGCGAGTCTGTATCGTGCGAGTCTTCGGCTTCGTCTGGGAGTCTCGCGGCCAAGCATGGCGCGGCTGGAGGGACTCGAACCCCCGACCTAGAGTTTAGGAAACTCCCGCTCTATCCGGCTGAGCTACAGCCGCGCAGAACGCTGGAGTCTAGCAGGTTGATGAAAAACTCCGCACGCCGTCTCGCGGCGGGGCAGCACGATCTCCTTCGTTCTCGCTCCTCGAGAATACTCTGTATTCCCTGCGTCGCGATGCCTTGAATCTCGCGCCACCGCGCTCGCGATACGTCACACGGGCTTTTTTCATCAACCTGCTAGCAGGTTGATGGAGGACTCCGCACACTCTCTAGCGCGCCGCCGCGACCGGCGTGGCGAGTGGTCTTTCCGAGGTCGAGCTATCCGCCTTTTTTCGGGCGTGCTCGATATGGCCCGCCTCGTAGGCGAGCAAGAACGCGGTGACGATCTTCGCATCGAATTTGGCGCCAGCCAACTTCTTGATCGTCTTGAGCGCGTAGTCGGTGTCGTAGGCGCTCTGATACGGCCGATTGGTGGTGATCGCGTCGAAGGTGTCGGCGACCCCGATGATCCGCGCCATCAGCGGGATCTGCTCGGCTTTCAGACCGTCCGGATAGCCACTGCCGTTCCATGCTTCGTGATGCCAGCGAATACCCGGGATCATGTCGCGGAGCTCGGCGATCGGCGTGACGATGTCAGCACCGATGATGGTGTGCATCTTCATCTGCTCGAATTCGTCCGGGGTGAGCACACCACCCTTTTTGAGGATGCGATCCTCGACACCGATCTTGCCGATATCGTGCAAGACCGCGCTCACCCAGACACGTTCCTGGACGTCTTTGGGCAAACCGAGATAACGCGCGATCGAGCGACTATAGGACGCCACGCGTTCGGAATGACCACGGGTATACGGGTCTTTGGCATCGATGGTGGCGGCGAATGCACGGATCGTGCTGATGAAGAGCTGGCGATTTTGCTTCGCCGCCTGCTGCAGCTGCTCGACATAGTTGGCGACGTAATCGCCCATGCGATTGAAGTCGTCGGCCAGGCTGGCCATCTCGAACGCCAAGCCTTCGGGATTGACCCGCCGATCGAGCTTGCCGGCGGCAATCTCGTGGGTGGTCTCGGCGAGCCGCTGAAACGGCTGACTCAACCACTCGGCGGCGACCAGCGCGAAGATCATCGCGACGAGCACGAGGATCAAGGACGAAACGAGCGTGGTCTCGGCCATCCGCTCGACTTCCTTGAACGCCACATCGGTGGATTTGTAGGCCACGACCGCCCAATCGGTCCCGTCGATGCCGACCAAGCGTGCCAGGGTCGACACCTCGTCGGTGCCGATCTGCAACGGATACTCACGCGTGACGCTCATCAACCGACTGACGTCGGTGGCGACACCGGCTTCGAGCAACGCGGCTTCGATCTCGGGTCGATCACCACGTCCCCACAAGAGATCGCCATTGCCGTCGACCAGCATCAGGGATTCGGTGTCGGCGTCGTTTTCCCGCACCGGCAAAGCCTCGAGCTGAAGGGGAAAGAGACCCTGGATGATGATCTGGTCGGTAGCCGGTGTCGGAGTTCCCCCATCGACCGAGGCCGCGTCCGGATCACCGAGCAGCTCGACGGGAACCGGCACCGTGACCACCGCCGAAGGTGTTTGATCGGCCAGCTGCACAAAGCGAAAAAGACCGGATTGCTCCCGGGCCGCGTCCCCGAGCGATGCCTGGAGCGCCTCGCGGACATGCGCCGCCAGACGACGCCCAGACCCGATCTGCACCCCGACGCCATCCCGACTGAGCACGTTGAGCACCACGAGCTCGGGGTTGTACTCCTGAAACCGCGCCATATACGGCATCAACCACTCGGCGCGGAGCAGCGACTCGACATCGCTCACCGCGCCCCGGGCGACCAAACCGTGGCCGAGCTGACGCAACTGCTCGTTGCGCCGCGCCAAGTCGTCCGACAAATCCTCGGCGAGCACCTTGGCCGAGCTGGTCAACAACACGGTTTCCTGATCACGCAGGATGCTGCGGTTCACCTCGATGAGACGAAAGCTGCTGAGCAGCAAAGGAATGATGCCGGTAAAGAGAAGCAGCAAAAACAGTAGATGACGAAGCCGAAGCCGGCGAAAGAAACCACGCTTGCCACCAGCATGCTCGCCGTCGGCGGTCCCGTGCTGGACGGTAGCCGTGTTCGACTCGTCTTTTTTTGCCATGACGCGGGATTCTATCTTGGATCAGACCGAGGCGAAGGGATCATTGAGGAATGCGATCAGCTCGGTCCGCACCTCGTCGTTGCCGATACCGCTCACCATCTCCCCCACGCCGAGATCACGCGGCAGGACCCACACCAAGCCGTCTTCACGGGCCTTTTTGTCACCGGCCATCAGCGCGATCAATCGATCGGGATCGAGCTCGGGAAGGGGCGGTAGGTCGAAACGGTCGAGAAGTCGACGTAGACGATCGGCGACCTCGGTGCCCAGGCCTCGACGCTCGGCGAGTCGAAGCGCGAAAAGCAGGCCCCAGCCCACCGCGTCACCGTGCTGCATCTCGCTATAGCCCAGTGCCGCTTCGATGGCGTGACCGAGGGTATGACCGAAGTTGAGCAAGCGTCGTCGATCGCCTTCACGTGGATCGGATACGACCACGGAGCATTTCGCCGCGACCGCGCCGTCGACCACCGTCGCCAGGCGCTCGACATCGCCCTCGAGCAAGGCTTCGAGATCGTTCTCGACTCGGGTAAGGAGCGCCGGATCGAGCAGATAGGCCATCTTGACCACCTCGACGAGACCGGCTCGTCGCAGGTCACGTGACAAGGTGGTCAGGACCCGGGTATCGGCGAGCACGGCGGCCGGATGATGAAAAAGGCCGACGGTGTTCTTCCCACCCGGAAGATCGACCCCGGTTTTGCCACCGACCGACGCATCGACCTGGGCGAGCAGCGTGGTCGGTAGCTGGACGTATTCGATCCCGCGGAGAAAACACCCGGCGACCCACCCGCCGAGATCCCCGACGCTGCCACCACCGAGGGTGAGCAGTCGGCTGTCGCGTTTGCCTCCCTGGGCGAGCATCTCTCGCCACAGCGTCTCGGCGGTAGCGACGGTTTTCGCCGCTTCGCCGTCGACGACCTCGAGCTCGACGACGCGCGCCGCGTCCCGCGTGAGGGCCGTTGTGGCGTGCCCCCACAGACCTCGCACCGTCGGCGACGACAAGACGAAGACGGTGCGACCGGCGAGCCAGGCGCCGATCCGGTCGGCACCGTGCTCGAAGGCACCGACTCCGATCACGATCGGAGTCGTGGTGCCATCGGCCAGCTCGAGATCGCGAACCACCGGATCAGGCATCGTCGGCGGCGGGAGCCTCGGCGAGACGCAGTCCGAGCTGATCGAGCTGCTCGTCGTCGACCTCGGACGGTGCTTCGGTCATCAAATCCGTGGCCGAAGCGGTCTTGGGAAAGGCGATGACATCGCGGATCGAGTCGGCACCCGCCATCAACATGATCAGCCGGTCGAGACCGAGCGCCACCCCGCCGTGTGGCGGCGCGCCGTAACGCAGCGCCTCGAGCAGGAACCCGAAGCGCGACTGCGCCTCCTCGGGCGAAATCCCGAGCACCTGGAAGACCCGCTCCTGGACGTCTCGCTGGTGGATACGAATCGAGCCACCACCGAGCTCGGTGCCGTTCAAGGTGATGTCGTAGGCGCGCGCGACCACCGCCCCCGGGTCGTCCTCGAGGGTGTCGAGTGCACCGACCTCCGGGCTCGTGAAAGGGTGATGCAAGGCGTAATAGCGCTCGGTTTCGTCGTCCCACTCGACCAGCGGGAAGTCGGTCACCCAAACGAATTTGTGCACGCCCTCGGGAATCAAGTCGTATTCGCGCGCCAGCGCGAGACGGAGGGCACCCAGAGCATCACAGATCGTGCGCTCCGGCCCGGCGGCGATCAATGCCAGATCGCCCTGCTCGACGCCGAGCGCGGTCGCGGTGGCGTCGAGCTCACCTTCGTTGAGCGCCTTCTTCACCTGGAATACGGGCTCACCGTCTTTGTTGCGGAAGGTCAGCACGCCCGCGGCGCCGTGACGACGGGCGATTTCGGCCCAGCCATCGGCCTGTTTTCGACTCGCCGCCGCCGCGCCCGGGACGCGGAACCCGCGGATGACGCCTCCCGACTCGGCCGCCGCGCGAAAGCCACGAAACTCGCTCGTGCCGAGCATCTCGGTGAGATCGACGATCTCCAAATCGAAACGCAGATCGGGTCGATCGCTGCCGTAACGCGCCATCGCGTCGTGCCACGTGATGCGAGGAAAGGGCGGCTCGACCTCGATCCCGGCGAGCGGAAAGATGCGCGCGAAGAGTCCTTCGGTCAGATCCTGAACGTCACGCTCCTCGACGAAGGACATCTCGAGATCGATTTGGGTGAATTCGGGCTGGCGATCGGCGCGATTGTCTTCGTCACGAAAACAACGCGCGATCTGGTAGTAGCGATCGAAGCCCGAGACCATGAAGAGCTGTTTGAAGATCTGTGGTGACTGCGGCAGCGCGTAGAAGTTGCCCGGGTGGATCCGGCTCGGGACGAGAAAATCCCGCGCGCCCTCTGGCGTCGAACGGGTCAGAATCGGTGTCTCGAGGTCGAGAAAACCCTGCTCGGCGAGATAAGTCCGGGTCGCCAGGACCACCTTGTCACGAAGGATGAGATTGCGCTGCAGCTCCGGCCGCCGCAAATCGAGAAATCGATAGCGCAACCGTGTCTCTTCGGTGGTGTTGCCACGCTCGTCGAGGGTGAACGGCGGCACGTCGGAGGAGCTGAGAATCACCGCGCGATCGATCCGTACTTCGACCTCACCCGTCGCCAGCTCGGCGTTCTTCTGCTCCCGTTCGACCACGCGCCCCTCGACTTCGAGCACCCATTCCGAGCGCACCGGATCGAGCGTCGCCACCACCTCGGGAAACTCTTCGGGCTCGACGACCGCCTGGGCGATACCCGTGCGGTCACGCAGATCGAGAAAGAGCAAGCCACCGAGATTGCGTCGACGGTGCACCCAGGCACGGAGCAGCACCCTCGTGCCGACATCTTCGGCGCGTAGCGTGCCGACACCACGGCGTGGCAGTCGATTGTCCTCAGTCGTCATCAATACCCCCAACCGAGCTCGACTCGGTATGTTTCTTTTAGCTCGACATAACGCGCGGCGATCTCACCGATCTCCGCGCGCTCCTCGTCGCGTAGCGGCCGCACGACACGCGCCGGCACGCCCATCGCCATATGACCGGCGGGAATCACCTTGCCCGGAGCCACCAGCGCCCCGGCCGCGACCCACGCGCCACGTTCGACGACGGCACCATCGAGCACCGTCGCGCCGATCCCGATCAAGGCACCATCCTCGATCTTGCAACCGTGCACGATCGCGCCGTGGCCGATCACGACCCCGGCCCCGATCTCGAGTGGAAAACGTTCGTGGGTGACATGGAGGACCGCGCCGTCCTGAACATTGGTGCGTTCGCCGATGCGAATCCAATTGACATCGCCACGAGCAACGGTGTTGAACCAAAACGACACGTCGGCGCCGACTTCGATCTCGCCGGTGAGATACGCCGACGGGGCGACAAAGACATCGCTGCCGAGCTGTGGATAGTGACTCTTGAACGGGTGTACGGGCATCGAGATCCTCCTTCGATCACGCGGCGCGCAGCATAGCAAGCCCATAACAACTTTGCGCTGGTTGTCGTATCCTCCGATGCTCATGTCCGAACCCACCCCTTCGCCAGCCACCGCCTCTCCCACCGTCGATGTCGTCATCCCGGCGTACAACGAGGAGGCCTCGTTGCCGCTCGTTCTGGCTGAGATCCCACACCCGCCCGTGCGTCGGGTCGTGGTGGCGGACAACAATTCCACCGACCGCACCGCCGAGATGGCACGCGACGGGGGCGCGGTGGTCGTGCCGGCGCAGATCCAGGGCTATGGCAGCGCCTGTTTGGCGGCGCTCGACCATCTGCGCCAGAACGATCCACCGGCGATCGTCGTCTTTTTGGACGCCGACTATTCGGACCATCCCGACGAGCTGCCACGGGTGATCGCGCCGATCCTCGAGAATCGTGCCGATATGGTGATCGGCTCACGCGTGCTGGGAACCCGCGAGCGTGGCGCGCTGCTCCCCCAAGCCCGCGCCGGCAATATCATCGCCACGGTGCTCATCCGCATCTTCTATGGCCACCAGTACACGGATCTCGGCCCGTTCCGAGCCATCCGCTGGGACGCGTACGAGCGTCTCGCCATGGGTGATCCTGATTTCGGCTGGACCGCCGAGATGCAGGTCAAGGCGCTGCGTCATGACCTGCGCGTGATGGATGTCCCGGTTTCGTATCGCAAACGCGTCGGCGTCTCGAAGATCACCGGCACGATCCGAGGTACGATTCTGGCTGGCTACAAAATCTTGTGGACGGTTTTCCGCCACGCTTTTTCCAGGAGCACAAGGTGAGCGAGCCCACCATTGCCACGGTCGACGTCGAAGTTCGCTATGCGGAAACCGACCAGATGGGAGTCGTGCATCACGCCAACTTCATCGTTTGGTTCGAGCTCGCGCGAACGCGACTCTGTGCGCTGAGCGGCTTCCACTACGCCGAAATCGAAGAGATGGGCGTGCTCTTGGTGGTGACCAAGGTCGAAACGCGCTTCCTACGCCCGGCACACTATGGCCAAACCGTGCAGGTGCGCTGTTGGGGCGAGCGACTGAACAGTCGTGGTCTGCGTTTCGCCTATGAAGTGCAGCACGATGGCAACACCCTCGCCACGGGTGCCACCGAGCACGTGTGGGTCGACGCTCGGTCACGTCGCCCGTGCAGGATTCCCGAGGTCTTGCGCGCGCCCTTCGGACGGCTCGCGGGGCACGAGGATTGAGCGGCGGCGAACGCACGATCGGTCTCCTCGGCGCCACCGGAGTCGGCGTCGGCGCCATCGTCGGTGGCGGCATTCTCGCTCTCGCCGGTACGGCCTTCGCCACCACCGGCCCGAGCGCCCTGATCGCGTTCACGCTCAACGGCGTCATCGCCGTCCTGACGGCACTGTCATTCGCCGAGCTGGCGGCTTCCTTTCCCGAATCGGGTGGCACCTACACCTTCGCCAAGAAAGTGCTCTCGGTCGAGGCCGCGTTCGGGGTCGGCTGGATCGTCTATTTCGCCTCGATCGTCGCCGCGGTGCTCTACGCCCTCGGCTTCGCGGTGTTCGCCGAAGCGGCGATCGCCAATCTCATGGTGGCGCCACCACCCTGGATCACCGGCCGATTCTTCGCGATCGCCCTAGCGGTCGGCGCGATCACCGTCTACACCGCGATGTTGCTCCGCACCACCGGAGGCGGTGGCCAGCTGGAAACGATCGGCAAAGTGGTGGTGTTCGTCGTGCTCATCCTCGCCGGGATCTGGGCGCTGGGCGATACGACCGTCGCCGAGGTCGGTGACGACCTGACGCCGTTTTTCTACGCCGGTATCGGTGGCCTGATCCAAGCGATGGGCTACACCTTCATCGCGCTTCAGGGCTTCGATCTGATCGCCGCGGTAGGTGGCGAGGTGCGGGATCCGGAACGCAACCTGCCCCGGGCGATGCTGCTTTCGCTCGCCATCGCGCTGCTGATCTACATCCCTTTGCTCTTCTTGATCGCCACCGTGGGCATGCCGCCGGGTGGTGACGTGCAATCGGCGAGCGTCGAGAACCCCGAAACCATCGTGCCTCGCGCGGTCCAGCATTATTTGGGACGCACCGGGTTTTGGCTGGTGATCGCCGCCGGCCTGCTGTCGATGCTGTCGGCGCTTCAGGCCAATCTACTCGCCGCGTCACGGATGGCGCTCGCCATGGCGCGTGATCGGACGCTGCCATCGCGGCTCGGCTACATCGACCGTGGAACCGGCACGCCTCGGATCGCCATTCTCGCCACCGCCGCCACGGTGGCGGTGATCGTCATCGTGGTACCCAGCGTGGCCGCCGCGGGTGCCGTATCGTCGCTGATCTTCTTGCTTTCCTTCACCCTGACCCACGGCGCCGCCTATTTGGTGCGCAAACGGCGGGGCGACCTGGTCGACATACCGTTTCAGACACCATTTTTCCCGCTGGTTCCCGTACTCGGCGGTGGTGCCTGTCTCGCGCTCGCCGTCTTTCAGGGCATCGCCGTCCCCTCGGCGGGTGTGCTGGGTGGCGTCTGGCTGTTGATCGGCGCGGCGCTCTACGCTGGGCTCTTCGGGCAACGTGCCCAGGTGGTGGATGCCGGCGCCGAAGCCTTCGACCCCGAATTGGTTCGGCTTCGTGGACGTAATCCACTCGTGTTGGTGCCGGTGGCCAATCCGGCGAGCGCGGCGCCGCTGGTCGGCGTGGCGCAGGCGCTGACCACGCCGCAGGTCGGCCGGGTGCTGCTCTTGTCGGTGGTCCGCCCTCCCGAGTCGTGGAACGCGGGTGAGCCGCCGCCACAATTGGTCGACGCTCAGAGCATTCTCGGCCATTCGTTGGCCACGGCCTTCGCCGCTGAACGAACCGGTGAGGCGTTGATCACCATCGCCAACGAACCGTGGGCCGAGATCGGCCGGGTCTCACGCACGCATGCCTGCGAGGCTTTGCTGCTCGGTCTCGGTCATTTGGCCGAAGGTGAGGTCGAACGCAACGTCGAGGCCGTGATCAACGCCGTCGACAGTGACGTCGTGGTGCTGCGCGCGCCACCCGGTTGGAGCCTCGATACGGTCCGCCGGGTCTTGGTGCCGGTGGGCGGACGACGCGATCAGAGCACGCTGCGCGCCCGGCTGCTCGGGCACCTCTGTCGAACCAGTGAAAGGGAGATCACGTACCTTGTCGCACTCAGCCCCACGACGCTTCACGATCGGGTGGTGTCGATCCGTAACGAAGTTCGCCGGCTGAGCCGTGACGAGCTTCCCGGCATGGCTGGTACCGAGGTGGATGTCGTGACCCGTGATGACGTGGCGGCCGAGATCGTCGACCGCGCACGACACAGCGATCTAATCGTCTTTGGCATGCGTCGCCTTCGAAGCTCGCGTCGGCGGAGCTTCGGTCCCCTGCTCCTTCGGGTGGCGCGCGAAACCGACACGCCGATCATCATGATCAGTCGGAGATGACATGAGCTTCACCGATCCTCCACATGACCAAGACCACGACTGGCGCGATACCGTCCACGACATCATTTTCGGTACCGACACCCCGATCGGCAAGAACTTCGACATTGTCCTTCTGGTCGCGATCCTCGCAAGTGTGCTCGCAGTGTGTCTCGAGAGTGTCGACAGCATTCGTGCCGAATGGGGCGATGTGCTGCGCTGGCTCGAGTGGGGCTTCACGTTCGTCTTTACGATCGAATACATCCTGCGGCTGATCTCGGTCCGCTATCCGCTACGCTATGCGTTCTCCTTCTTCGGCGTCGTCGACCTCTTGTCGATCCTCCCCAGCTACCTGAGCCTTTTCTTTGTTGGCAGCCAGAGTCTGATCGTCATCCGAGCGCTGCGTCTGCTGCGGGTGTTCCGTGTCCTCAAGCTGATGCACTTTGTCGGCGAGGGCCAAATGCTACGCGCCGCGCTCCGTGGCAGTATCCACAAAATCACGGTATTCCTGGGTACGGTCGTCACGCTGGTGCTCATTATCGGCGCGATCATGTACTTGATCGAAAGTGACGAGAGCGGTTTCACCAGCATTCCGCAGAGCATGTATTGGGCGATCGTCACGATGACCACAGTAGGCTATGGTGACATAGCGCCAGAAACGATCCTGGGCAAATTTCTCGCCTCGATCGTCATGATCGTCGGCTACGGCATCATCG
>JBCDBH010000063.1:0-20533 GCA_039184055.1 Acidobacteriota bacterium | reverse complement strand
CTTGATGGTTGCCGGCGTCGCGGTTGCCGAGCCCAAGTCCGACGGTGAGCTTCGTGTCGAGCGGCTGCGTGCCGAGCGTATCGCTCAAGCCGAACCGACACGTCTCGTCGTGCCTCATTTCTCGACGGAGAATCTGGATCGGACGACGCTTTACCTGATCAACAAGATCGATCAGCCGCTCCAGGTCGAGGTCAGTGCGCTCGACGACGCGGGTAATCGTCACCCGCTCGGTCGCCATCTCCTCGAGCCCAACCGTCACACCACCATTTCGTTGAACGACGGTCTCAGCGACATCGGTTATCAGACGGGCTCGTTACGGGTCGACTATCTCGGTGACCCCGAGATGGTGCAATCGTGGGCGGTGCTGCAGCGCGGTCGACAGGTCGTCGAGCTACCGCTTACCCCGGTCGGAGACGCCCAGGTCTGGCAGCGGCTGGCGTTTTGGGACGCCCGTCAGTTCGGTGCCGGGGTCAAACCGACCTTCTACGTCGTCAATGGCAGCGATGTACCCATGTCCTACAAGCTTCGAATGGGGCATGGACAGGAAGCCGTCCATGTCGATTCGGGAGTCCTGGCTGCGGGAGCGCGTGACGTCGTCCAGCCGCTCGACATCGATCCGACGCTCGACCGGGGCTGGCTGTGGCTCGAGGTCGAAGGTCAGGGGGGCACCATGACCTCGGTCGGTGTGCTCGAGGGTAATGCGCGTCGTCGGGCTGGTCACTTGAGCCGGATCAACGTCGAGCCCTCGCTCATCACCACCACGTTCTCGCAATTCTCGTCACTCGCCGTGCCGCTCGTCGATGCCCGACGGGTACCGCTCAGCTTGTTCAACGGTGATGAGGAACCGGCTATCGCCGATGTCGTCGTTCTCGAGCTCGAGAGTGGACGTGAGCTCGCTCGTCACGCCATCACGATCCCGGCGGGTGGCGTCGACTCGGTCGATCTTGCCGCCGTGACGCGTAGCGCGGCGCGTGAGCTTCCGGCCGAGGTTCGCGTGCGGGTCGATGCCGATCGTCCGTTGCGTCTGTGGTCGGCCGCGGAGCTGACCAACGGTGACGTTCTCGAAGTCGCCCTCTTCGGTGTCGAGCAGGCTCATCGCAGTGGTCTCTACCCGTTGCCCAGCCTCGATCGGCACGAGGTCGTCAACACCATGGTCAACCTCGGTGATCAGCTGGCGATCATCCTCGGTCAGATCTCGTGGAATGGGGGCACCTACGCTCTCGAGCCGATCGAGATCCCCGCGGGTGAATCACGACGGATCGACTTCGCCGAAATCGTCGCCGCCGGTAAGGCCGACCTGCTCGAGCGTAAAGTCGACGCCAACTATCGTGACGGCTTCTTCCAGTGGGCGGCGCGTGGCGAGGCCGCGATCATCGCGCGGACCGACGTCAGGCCTCTCGAGGGCTCGGATCGCTTCGGCTTCAACTGCGGTAGCTGCTGCTTCTCGTCGTCCTTCGGTGATCTGCTCCCGGGCTCGGTAGTCGTTGATTTGAGCACCTCGACCGGCTTCGACGGCGTCGAAAAGATCGCCAGCTGTAGCGGTACGCTCGGTCCGTACACCATCTCCAGTTTCAACAGCCTGTCGTACTCCTCGCCGCTGTCCTGGAACGGTCACACCGTGTCGTCGGCCACCCCGACCGATCAGAACGCGTCGTTCACGGCGTGGGGTGACGAGGTCGATACCGATGGTTACGACTGCATCACGTATCCGCTCCTGTTTGGTGACGACGGCGACGTCGCGGTCGACGATTGCCAGCAGGACCACAACCCGCCACCCTTCAACCCGGCGCAATCCTGTGCTTCGCAGAACAGCACGTGCCCGACCTGCTTCTCGTGCTGCAACGACCAGAAAAAGGTCGGTGATTGTCGCTGCGACAAGCTGCTATTCGGTGTCGCCACCTGCAAGGCTGGCGTCAAGGCCGCGTGTGGTACCTGCAAGCAGACGTGCGCCGGTAGCCTTTTCTGCGGCGGCAACCTGAACTGCTGAGGAGGGATGATGAAGCGTCTTTCAATCGCTAGTGTTTTGACCCTGCTGCTCTTCGCGGGACTCGTCTTCGCCGACGACACCACGACAGCCGAGGAACCGCTGCCGTCGGGCCTCAACCGGTTGCAGAGCTGGCAAGGTGTCGCGGGTGCGGAGAGCTTCGAGCTCGGCACCCTCGCGGTCAACGACTGGTTGCCCGACCGCGAGCTCACTCGTGTGCTCGTCGACGGTGACGACACCAAGATGGTGCTGAGTGAGGAGCGCTTCGTGCTCGAAGGCACGTCGCGGTTCACGCTTCGTGAGGTCGACACCGGCTGGTGGCTCGAGCTCACGGCGTTTACCGGCATGGCCGTCGACAGCGTGGCCGAAGCGGGAGATCCCGGGATGATCGCGGCGCGGTTCACCCAGCTCATCGCCGAGGACTACGAGGGGCGCTTGACGTTGCGTGCTCAGGGGGTGCCCCTGATCGAGGTCAAGCAACGTCTGTGGCGTGACGATGCCTACCAGCAGTTCACGGCACGGCTCGTCGCCCTCGGTGAGAGCCAGCCGCTGGTCGCGGCCATTCCGGTTGCCAGTCGTGTTCAGCTCCAGCGTCTCGCCTCACTCGTGAGGACCGGTGACGCTGGACCGGATCTCGACCGTTTCGCCAACGTCATCATCACGCTCGCCAGTCTTGTCGAGCGTGATCCGACCGCCGCACCGACCACACCGCCTGCGACGTTCACCTGGCGTCTCCTCGAGGCCGACTACCAGAACAGCCCCGATCTGGACAGTCGAAACCAGCGTCTCGTCGAGACCTTCGCCGTGTCGCCCGCCGATCCGCTCGAGGATCTGCGTGCCGCGGCCTCTCCGACTACTCGATAGTCGGGTGACCCCGAGCCTCTCTTCCTCAGGGAGGCTCGGCTTTTTGGATTGGTGATCGGCGGGCGCCTCTATTTCTTCGGCGAGTGCAACCGACGCGCGGTAAAGGCCAGCCAGATCCAGGCGGCGATGAATGCCGTGCCACCGAAGGGCGTGATCGCTCCCAAGACTCCGATATCGCTCAGCACGAGCACGTAAAGACTGCCCGAGAAGAGCACGATCCCGATCGTGAAGAGGATCGCGATCTTGCCTGCCGTTCGTCCCAATCGTGCCGCCATCGCGCCGAGCGCAACGAGGGCGAGCGCGTGCAGCAAGTGATAGAGCACCGCCGTTTCCCACGTGCCGAGACGCGTTTCGGTGACCTGGCCCTCGAGCGCATGAGCGCCAAAGGCACCGAGCGCCACACCGAGTGCCGCGAGGAAGCTACCGAGACTGAGAATGGTGGAATCACGCAATGTGGGTATCTCCGTCGGAATTGGTCGATCGCTGCGAACCAGGCAACCCTAGACTACCGTGATCACAACGCTTTGGTGGCCCGCGTAAACCCCTACCGGAACCGCCTTTCCTCGCTACACCATCCAAATGGGCCCACAGCCTCGATAGGGCGTGGTCCTTCATGGGCATAGCGGGCCTGGTGCAGCTTCGAGGATCCAGTCCACCTCCGGTAAGAGGATCGTGCCCGTCAACCTGACGGGCACGGCAGCGGGTCAGCTTGTTTTTGCCGCCAGGATATCGACCTGCGAGATCGTCGGTGGTTCGGCCAGCAGCTCCTCGGCGTTCGCCATCAGCGCGGCGGCGATTTCGCCTTCGAGGTGTTTTTGGCGATCGGCGGCATTGGCGAACGCATTGACGACATAGAAGGTGGTCTCATCGCGGTGGTTGGCGTACGGGACCGTGTTGTGACCCAACAGGGTTTTGAGATTCCGATCGTTTCCGTCGACGAGGTCGAGACGCCTGATCTCGTGATGGTGCCTGCCCTGGGTGCGAAAACTCCTGAGGCACTTTGCCAGGCCCTGCAACGTGACGATGTGGGCGACGCCGCGGCGCGGCTCGTCGATTGGCATACCGCCGGCGCTCGGGTGGCGGCCGCCTGTACGGGGACGTACCTATTGGCATCGACCGGGTTGTTGAACGGTCTGCGGGCAACGACCACCTGGTGGCTGGGGCCTGACTTTCGTCAGCGTTTCGCGTCGGTCGAGCTCGACGATACGCAGATGGTCGTCGATGCCGACGGTCGCGTCACCGCGGGAGCGGCCTTGGCACACGTCGACCTCGCGCTGTGGTTCGTCCGTGAGCACAGTCCGACCCTGGCGCGTACGACAGCGCGCCATCTGCTTGTCGACGGTCGACCTTCGCAAGCGGTCTACGCCATGTCGGATCATCTAGCGCATAGCGACCCCATCGTCGAGAAGTTCGATTGCTGGGCGCGCGAGCATCTCTCTGACTTCACCATGACTGCCGCGGCCAGCGCGGTAGGGGCGAGCGAGCGTACGTTGGAGCGTCGTCTCCGGAAGGTCCTGGGGCTGACTCCGATCGCTTTTGTCCGCCGCCTACGTGTCGAGCGTGCGGTGTTTTTGCTCGAGACGACCGACGACAGCGTCGAGCGGATTGCCGAGACGGTCGGCTACGGCGACGGTGTGACGTTGCGCACGCTGCTACGTGAGCAGACAGGGCTGGGTATTCGGCAGCTACGCCGCTGACATGGTGGCATCACGCACGTTCCCATACCTCGATCGAGTTCACGGTCGTGTAAGGGGATCGGGCTGGGTGGTCCGTGAGGCCGAGCGGTAATGCGCCACGATTCGCGTAAGACCATAGACTACCGCGATCAGCATGACGGTCATGGCGATGGGGCGCAGGTTGACGAGATGTTCACCGGTCAAGCCCAGGGTCGCCACCACGGCAGCCCACGCTCCTAGACACAACGGGCACTTGGGAAGTGTCCACAAACCTAAGCTGGCCACGATAGCCGACACGATGGCGGACCGGTCCGCCGTCGTGGCGGTGGGGTTGTGACGGGCTCGGGATGCTCGAGCGTCGATCTGGCAGAGACAATCGCGCGTTGTTTTGGGCGTCGGTTCCACGGATTCCTCCACAAGATCGAATCATTGACACGAAGGCGTTGGCGCTATGGCGAACGTTGAAAGGTGTCGGATTGCATCTCGGTCGCTGATTTGCCAGGCCACTCGGGTATTCGAGTCGTGCTCGGGGTTACAGCGCGGCGTTGCCAGAATCGGTTTTCGGGCCACCGCCGTTCGGTGTCATACACCTCACTACGCGTGCCCAGAAACCCACGAAATTCCTCTTGAATGACATGGGAATAGCGTTCCAAGGACAGACGACTTCGCTGGTCGGGATCGTTCCGTCCGTTTCCGGACAAGAAGTCCGCCGCCGCGTACGCGGCGAAGATGCCGCCGCGCAATGCTCTGCAAAGGCCTTGGGACGACAGCGGGTCGAACGTCGAAGCGGCGTCACCCACCGCCAACCACCCAGCGCCGTCGACGACACCTGAAACACGGTCCAAGCGGCGTGAGGCGGCGGAGCGGATGATGGGGGATCCGTTTGGTCGACGCTCCCCGAGACGAGCCACCAGAACGGGTGGGAGATGGTGCAGCCAACTCTCGCGCTCGCGCAGCTCGAGCTCGCGCATCAGATCCGCGTCGGTCAGCGCGACGATCACCAGCCGATCACCCGGTAGGCCAGCGGCATACCACCAACCATGGGGAAAGGATGCGACGGTCAGTCGTGGATCTTCGGGCGCGGTGCCCGGTCCGAAGTAGCGTGCGATCGCGACCAGATCGTCGTATGTCGTGGATCGCACGCCCAGACGAGTGGCCACGGGCGAGGTGCGACCCGCCGCGTCGATGACCATGGCCGCCGAGAAGGTTCCGCCGTCGCTCCGTTTCGAGGTTTGAAGCCGAAGTCGGAGGCGACCATCGTTCCGCGCGGTGTCGACATCGCGAACCCGGACACCTCGTTTCAACTCCACGCCCCACCTGCTCGCACATTCGAGCAAGCCAGGCGTTGAAGCGAGACCTGTCCAGATGCAGACCGTCGCCCCGGGTTCGCTGGAGGTAGTCTTGGTGCATCGCGGTCGACGAGCCCCAGACGATTTCTACACCGTGGCTCGGGCGGGCGATACCCTCGGCGACCAAGGTGGAGAGTGCCGGCCCCAGACCCAGTTGTTTCAGCAACTGAAGGGCGAGGGGAGGCATGCTCTCACCGAGTTGCGGCGTCGTGTAGTCCCCGGCTTCGAGCATGGCTACCCGCAGATCGGGGGCGTGGCGACGCAGCATGAGGGCGGTGGCGCAGCCCGCCACACCACCGCCGACCACCGCCACATCGACGGTCTGGACGTCGCTCTCGACGCCGGTCATCGCTGCTCAGTCATCCATCCGAACGGCGTAGAACGAGGCGGTCACACCGGCTGGTGAGACGCCGCCGGAAGACGAGCGATGGGGGATCGTACGGATCACCGAGCCGACGAGGGCCGGACGCTGCAGCCTGGGATTGGAATTCGGCCAGTTGGGCACCAGCCAGCAGACGTAGTCGTAGATCCACTCTTCGCCACCCACCATGCCTTTGCCTTGAAAGCGCGCCCGCATGGGGGAGCCGTACTCGCGTGAGCCGTAGAGCGTCAGCTCCCAGCCCGGACCACCGATGGTGCCACGGAGCGTCTGCGCCGGTCCGGACTCGATCACGATCGTGCCCTTGCCGAATTGGAGATCGTTGAAGGGCTTGTCGAGGTCGGTATCGTTGAGCAGGCTGCGGTACGCCCAGCTGCCGACGAAGGCGTTTTCCACGTAGAGGTTCGGTTCGGGACAAGACTCGTTGTTGGACGGACTCATGTGCAGGGCTCCTCGGAATCATCGGTTCGTTCGACGGCGACGTATTTCGGTACCGGGGGCATTTCGCTAGGGGTGTCCGGGATCGATGGATTGCGTACGATGAACGATAGCTTTGCCCACTCGGTGGTCATCTTCAGATCTCCGGCCAAGGTGCCGGGCACACCGATCGCCCAGTCGATCTGTCGGTAGGTCGGGCTCCCTACTTCGCTCGGTGTGACGTCGGTAAAGACTTGAATCGGGCGGTGCGCCGGCCACCACAGGGTGTCCCACACGCGCTGCTCTCGCTTCATCAACGAGTCACCGTCGCTTGCCGGATAGATGGTGTTCCAACTCTCGTAGGTGACGTCGATCGGTTGCGACGTGCATTCGTTGAAATCCGCCTGCCAGGGCACCGCCATGTACTTGGTGACATCGCCCGGCTGGAGACCGGTGTCGAAATCGTTGTCTTGCGACAGGTCGACGTCGACATAGGAGGCGTAGTCGTCGTTGGATACCGTGCCGCGGTTGGCATTGGCTTGGGCCGCGGTTTGGCGGAAGGCGTAGAACGTCTCGTCGGCCTTGAAACGATAGGGTTCGTGGTAAACCGCCACGTTGCGCATGATCCAGCTGATTTCCCCGCCCGGGCAGAAGGCGCCACCGAGCACCTGGCTGACCACGCCTCGATCCAGATCGTGGGCGGTCTTGTTCTCCCACTCGGCATAGGGTTCCCAGGGATCCGGGTCGGCCCAGCCTTCCATGTCTTCGTTGAAGAAATGACCTCTCTCCCACTGACGCAGGAGGAAAAGCTGGAGGTCGGTCAGACGGAGAAACTTCGATGGCAGGTCGTTGTTCAGCGGGTTGTCGCCACACAACAGAGGCATGAGTGGCAGGTTGTAGGTCCGTTTACGAGCGTTGCCACCTGCCTCGAAGAGATTCTCCTCGCCGGGTTGGCGCAACAGGTCGTAGAGATAACGGCGTTGCGAGCGATAAGGGTCGTAGGTATGGCGAGCTTCTGCGACGTCGCGTGCGTCGGTCAACAGCTGACCGGTGACGAAGCGTGCAAGCTTGAGGCGTATCGCTTCACGCAACGCGTTCTTCAACTCCTCGATCAGATGGCCGGCTTCGGTGCCTTGTTTTTGGGCTTCCGCATCGGCTCTTTCGCACGCCTCGTCGAGGGCCGCTTCGACCGCCGCGTCGAGCTTCTTCTCCGCCTCTTTCCAGGAATCGGTTTGATTCTCGAAAGCGACTTTCCAGGCGGCGGTGAAGTCGTCGAAATCGGTCGGTGGCTCCAGGGCGAAGATGGCGTCGGCGAGCTCTTTGGCTGCGTCTTTGATGGTGTCTCGAAGCCCTCGTGTCTGGACCCGGAACATCTCGGTCGCCAGGCGCACCACATCCGGATCGAGTGAAACGTCGCGTCGTGCCGAGCGTTTGAGCATCTGGGTGCCTGAACGTTCGAGTAGGGTGAGCTCAGCGGCCAGAGCTCGCTTCAGCAGGCGGCCGTCCAGGGCTTGCAATCGCTTTTCCTCGAGAGCTTCGTCCACCGAGGTCATGTCGGTGATCGGTGGCACGCCGAGACGATAGGGATCAAACGTCCCCCGGGGGCTCTGGTTGTGAGGGAAATTCGATTGGCCGAGAACGGTGGTCAGATAGGTGAACTCGTCGGGGCGGAACAGAATCGGCCAGATGTCACGATAGAACCAGGGTTTGTAGCCGTCGTTGAAGGTCACGCGTCCCGCCCGCCAATGGATCAGCGCCTCGGTATCGGTGGGGTCGATCCGTTCGGGATCGTCAAAGGTGCCCAAGGTGCCGTAGAGATCAGGCCGGGTGGCGAATTTGCGCACCGAGAGATCTTCCAGCACATCGTCCATGGTGACCATGTCGAGAATCTCTGGTGCGTAAGACGGGTAGCCGACCACGGCCCAGGCGGGATACTCGACATCGATGAAGCGCACCTGATTGACCCGAGATTCGAACATCACCAGCCGGGCCATCACCGGGCCATCGGAGATGTCGTCGAACCAGCCGTCGGTGTTGGCGTAGCTGTCGATCCGTGGCTGTCCGAACTCGTCGTGCAAGTAGGTGCCGGAGTGGCCGTGGCCGCCGAGGACCAGCAGACGCCCTCGGTTGTCGGTCTTCAGCTCACCGAGGGTGTCGATGGGACAAGGCTCGAGGTTTTCCGGCGGGAAGGTGGCGGCGAAGACGTCGCCACTATCTCGATCGAAACGAGCGTGGCGACGATCGGTCGTATTCACGATCCTCGGCCCTGGATCGATGATCAGCTTGTTGCGTGCTTCGGCATCCTCGACCTGAGGATTCCGGCGACGATGATTCGAAGCGTAGCCATGCTCGCCCTGTAGCTGGTCGAAGTCGTACCAGCTAGATTTCTTATTGGCCAGATAGACGCGCCACTGGATGTCCACCAATTTGCCGTCGTTGCCACCGCCTCGGATTTCGTCGCCGATCTCCAAGGGGCGTCCTTCTGGATTGTCCTTGTCGTAGACCCAGATCTGGAAACGGGCCGCTTGACGTTTGATTCGGCCTTCCGAGTCCTTGAAGGTCTTGACCGTCAGTTCGGATTCGCCGTCCGGTGACATCAAGGGATTGCCCTGGTCGTCACAGGCGGTGGGAAGAGCCCCCGGTTTTTCGGGGGAGATATAGAACTCCGTCGGGCTGTTACCGACGCGGGCAACACCGATTCCTGGATGGATCTTGTATGTCGGGGTCATGTCCGGGTCTCCGTGGCTCAGTCGAGGAAGCTCAGGGACACGCCATCCAGGCGCAAGAGCTCGGAATCTTCGCGATAGTCGGCGCCGATCACCACCAGCGTGATGCGCAGCTCGCGCGTGCCTTCGTCGAGTAGACGACGGGCGCACTCGGTGACGTCGATTCGGTGGTTGCGCGGCGTGTTGTGGCTACGCGGGCGATGGTCGTAGGGGCGCGGATTGCGCGGTGGCAAGTCGCAGTGTCCGGGACCCCCATAGCAGGCACCATGTCCGAAGATGGCCAAATAGCCGGCGTAGTT
This sequence comes from Acidobacteriota bacterium, assembly GCA_039184055.1. Classification (GTDB taxonomy): domain Bacteria; phylum Acidobacteriota; class Thermoanaerobaculia; order Multivoradales; family J023; genus JBCDBH01. The sequence continues at coordinate 10,839 of JBCDBH010000063.1, read as the reverse complement.
GGGATGCGAGATCGGCGTCGACGCATCGGCTCCGGGTAGATCGAGGAAGACGCGAACGAAGCCCGAGCGGAGCAGCTGGGGCACTCGGTGCAGCCGTACCTCGATCTTGCCCGAGCCGGTCGCCGCCGCCGCGGGCACCGGGATCGGTTTGGAGACGAATCGGCCCACCGGCGCCTCGAGCCCCACCGGTACGAGGAAGGAGCATTTGACGTAGTCGTAGCCGAAGCGAGAGGCGTCGAGCGTGTCGGCGATGGTGTAGCTCCACGGGGTCAGCACCGATTCCAGATCGATGGGAAGCGCGTGCGGATTCTCGTGCTGCCACTGCCACCAGAGCCGATCGACGTTGGAATGCACCGGCCAGAACACCGGATCGTAGGAGGCCGTCAGATTGCTGAACATGTCACCGTATTGGGGTTGGGAGTACATGTCCTTGCGCGTGTGAAAAAGACGCCCCGTCACTTTCACCGTCCGATTGCGGTCGGCGGAATCTCCCTTCTCGCTCGACTCGTCGGCTTTCGAGTCGTAATCCGGGTTCATGCCACCGGTCCAGATATGCATGGTGTTGTGTGGATTCTGATCCAGGAAACCGAAGGAATCGTTGTAGAGGCTGCCACCACCGAAATCACGGAACGTCTTCAGACCGACGATCTGCGCGATGTCGTTGGCGGTAGGGTAGTGGTATTGGATCACCTCGGTGATCGTGCCCGGCTCGCCGTCCGATGTCAGGTATTCGCCTGGATAGCGCAAGGGGTACCAGAGCGAGTTGCTTTCCAAGAGAGCGTCGATGAAACGCTCACGATGGGCGCCGACAGTGTACTTTTTGCCGATCAGCTCGCCGATCCGATCGAAAAAGCTCCGCTGTGAAGCGAAGGTGACCGGGGTCGGCTCGACCAGATTCTTGCTCAGAATCCGGATGTTCTTGCGTGGCACCGGAGGGTCGGCGGTGGCCAGATACGCGAGTGACTCTTCGGTGAGGAAGGCTTGCAGTGCCTTCGGGATCCGCCACCCCTTCTCCGGTTGGGAGGGGCAGTATTGGGGCATGGTCCAATCCCAATATGGCAAGGTCACATCCGGAAAATGATCCTGTAGGGCCTGCTCGAATTCGTACATATACACCCGATGCCAGGGCAGGAATCGTTCCCAACCGTGTTGGCAGTGGTTCTGGTGGATCAACGCCACGTTGTTGTACGAACGGCGATCGGCGGGCCATTTGTTGAGGAAATAGAGATGCCTCATGGCCTGGCGTAAGCGATCGAGCTGATGGGCATCCAGACAGTCGATATTCATGCGGTACTGGATTTCACCGTGTTTCGCCGCGTACTCGTTGAGCGATCCTGGGTAGACGTCGAGTCCTTCGTCCAGGCCTTCGATGACACAGGGCTCGACGTTGTCCGCGTCGATGCGCTCCATCTCGATGTCCGCCGAGTCGCCAGAGGCTTCGGTGCTTCCTAGCTCGTAGTCTTCTTCGTGGCATCCGTCGTCGATCCACCGAGCGATGAAAGCAATGTCGTCTTCCGCCACGGGTGAGCCACCCCAGGGCAGGGGAGGGAAGCGAGTGCCGTCGAAGGGAGCTTCGCCATCGAGGCCTCGGATCAATCCCGATCGCGCGCTACGCGTCGAGGACCCACTGCAACAAGACGACCCGTTTTCCTCGGGCGCGATCATCGCCACACCTCCCACGGTCGCCGCAAGCAGCGCCGAGTGCTGGCGCCAAAACGGCTCGGTGCTCTCCCCTCCATAATCCGCGCGACTCGCTCCCGCCGCTCGATCGAGTATCGCCACCACCTGCTTGTAGCGGCTCTGTCTGGTGTCGGCCATGGCTGCTCCTCATAACGGTTCCAAGAGAGACTCGCCAGGCACCAAACATCCACGTTGGTACGGCGATCACTCGAGGTGCTGCACGTTGTAGGGTTCGAAACCAGTTATAAACGCGCAAACCGGTGCAAAACAGGGCCAAATTTTTTTGGAAAATCGACGTCGACTTCGACCGAGCCTTAAAAAGACACGGGGTTTCCCGCAAGGACTCGACTCGTTCTTAGGGACGGTTTCGTCTAGAGCTCAGCATCGGTAGGCTGAGCGATCCGGCCTCACAGCGCTTTGGTGGCCCGCACCAAAACCTCCCGAAACCAACGGTCCTCGGCCATGCCGTCCACCCTGGGGTGCCACAGCATCGACAGGGCGTAGTCCTCTACCGGCAGCGGGGTTGGCAGGACCGTCACGTGAAAACGGGATGCCGTCGCTTCGACGATACGACGAGACACCGTGAGCAACGCGTCGCTCTCCGTGACCAGCCACAAGGCGGCGAGAAAGTTCGGGCGTGTGCGCGCGATCCGACGCGACAAGCCTCGAGCCGCCAAGAGCTCGTCGATCGGACCTGACCCTGTACCGCTCGGCGCGACGAGCACGTGCTGTTCCGCGAGATAGGCCTCGAGGGGCAGCTCCGGTCCACGAATACGTGGGTGCTCGGGCCGAGCCACGGTCACGTGTCGGTCCTCGAATAGCGGCCGAATGTGCATTTCCGGTGGCACCGACATGGGTGCCCGCAACACCCTGATCGCGACGTCGACGGCCCCGGTTCGTAGCTGTTCCATCATCTCGGGCAAGACCGGGAAGACGTACATATCGACCCCCGGTGCCTCTTCCGCCAGGATTCGCTCGACCTTTGGCAGCAAGATCGTGGAAATGTGATCGGTGCACACCACCCGAAACGACCGTCGCAAGGTCGTTGGGGAGAAGGGCTCCGGAGCCGTCAACAACTCCCGTGTCTGGGAGAGAAGTGCGCGCACCGGCTCCACCAGGGTCTCGGCGCGTGGTGTCGTCACCATGCCACGACCCGCGCGCACCAGCACCTCGTCACCGAGCAGCTCGCGGATCCGTCGCAACTTGTGGCTCATGGCTGGTGGCGTCAGATGCAGACGCCGCGCCGCGCCGCGAACCGAACGTTCCTCCAGAAGCACATCCAGGGCCACGAGCAAGTTGAGATCGACCGTATTCAGGTCTCGCACTGTTCAATCTCCTGCATCGATACGATGCAAACATTGAACTGGACTGTATCAATCAGGGTCTGTAGCGTCTGTCCGTCGATGGCCATCCCGGCCACGGCTCACCTCGGAGATTGGCATGCACGATTCCAACACCACGAAAAAACCTATCTTGTTCGTCGCCGCCAACCCAACCGTCGGGCCTCTTACCGGCTGGCCCATCGGTTTCTGGATGGCCGAGCTCACCCATCCCTATGCCGCCTTTGTCGAAGCTGGCTATGACGTCGAGATTCGCAGCCCAGAAGGTGGGGCATTGCAGGTCGATAGCTACTCGGATCCCGAGGACGAAAGCGGTTACTCCGCACACGACCTGCTCTCCTTGGGCTTCAAGAAGTCCCCGTCCCATGCCGCCCTGCTCGACAACACCGTGAGCATCGCCGACGTCGACGTGGCCGACTACGACGCCATTCTCCTCGTCGGTGGCCAATCGCCCATGGTCACCTTCATCGACAATCACAAGCTGCACGCCCTCGTCGCCGCGTTCTACGAGGCTGGCAAGCCCACCGCTCTCCTTTGCCACGGCACCTGCGCCCTTCTCAAGACTAAACTGTCCACCGGTGAGCTGTTGGTCACCAACAAGACGTGGACCGGCTTCTCCGATGAAGAGGAAAAAGGCGTTGATGAATCCGTCGGCCAGCGTGTCCAGCCCTTCTGGATCGAAACCGAGGCCCGCGCCTTGCCCGACACGACCTTCGTCGTCGCACCACTTTGGTCGCCCTTCGCGGTTCGCGATGGCAACCTCATCACCGGCCAACAGCAAAACTCCGGCCGTGTCGCCGCCGAGCTCGTCCTCGAGGCATTGTCCGGTGTGGCCGCGACAGAACCCGTGACTCGAGGTACGCGGATATGAGAGCCGCTGGCCCAGCATGAGTCGAATAGCGAGCTACTCTCGCTACGTCACGAGATCTCGTTGTGAAAGCGTCGACGGTAGACATTCGGACCCACACCGAGCACACGGACAAAGGAACGACGCATACCGTCTCGACCGCCGAATCCACAGTCCGCGGCTATTTCTTCCAATGACCGAGACGTGGTCTCGAGCTGGCGTTTGGCTGCTTCGACACGCACCTGCTCGACGTAGCGAGCGGGCGTTACGCCGATTTCCTTCGGGAATCGGCGCATGAAGTTGCGGGTGCTCATCCTCGCCCGTTCTGCTAGACGTTCGACACGTAGGTCATCATCGAGATGCTCGGGAATCCACGCGAGCAGGGCACGGAAATGGTCGGAGTGGGTGCCCTGGACGCTGAGCGTATGGCTGAACTGAGCCTGGCCGCCTTGTCGCTTGAGGAACACGACCAGGTCACGCGCGACGTGCATGGAGACGTCTCGGCCGAGGTCTTCCTCGACGAGATGAAGGGTCAGGTCGATCCCCGCAGTGGAACCCGCGGATGTGTAGAACTTGCCGTCGCGAACGAAGATCGCGTCGAGCTCCACTCGGATATCAGGAAAGCGCTCGGCGAGCAGCCCGCAACCGCGCCAGTGGGTGGTGGCTTTCCTACCGTATAGAAGACCTGTCGACGCCAGAACGAAAGCGCCCGAGCAGACCGACGCGGCACGACGCGCTCGGCCGGCAAGACGCTTGACGACGTTGATGGCGTCTGAGTCGGTCAGCAGACGTGCGATCGCTCCTCCAGGTATCACCAGCGTGTCGACATCGCCTGTGTAGTCGCGAGCGACTCCGTGAGCGATGAGTTCGAGGCCAGCGCTCGTCGTGACCCGGTCGGCTTTGTCGAGCGTCAAATACTGGAGACGGTACTGGTACCCGGCGCCCGGTCGTCGTGCGTTGGCGGCCAAATTGGCTAGGTGGAAAGCCTCGGTGGGACCCGCGAAATCCAGCAGCTCGATGCCTTCAAAGAGCAAGACGACCACCGAGCGACCCTGGTCTCGAGGTCCAGGAACGTGGCCGTACGTTTTCTCGAATGAATCGATCGGATCGGCGGACCTGGTCATGTGAACGAGTGTAGAAGACGTGGCGCCGAATGGCGAGAAATGTCGTCTTGTTGGCGTTTACGCCAGGTGGGCTCAGCGAGAGGATCTGGAGAACCACCGCGATGGGTTCGCGGAGATCCCTTATCGACTCACCGGAGCCATGATGATCCGCACGCGACGCTTTTTGTTCTTCGTTCTGATCTGTTGCACCGCGCTCGGTGGTTTGCTGCTCGCGCAGGGACCCGTCGAGCCACCGTCGCGGGAGCTACACGCCGGCGCTTCGGCGAACGACGTTCATGCCTTGGGACGTATCGAGCCCGCCGGGACCGTACTCGATATCGGTGTGCCGGCGGGTAATGAGGGGAGCTGTGTCGCGTTTCTCGATGTGTCCGAAGGGCAGCGGGTAGAAGCAGGGCAGCTGCTGGTGCGGATGGATTCGTACGCCGTGAAAGCGGCGCGACTGGCGGAAGCCGAGGCAGAGGTCGAAGCCGCTCGGGCGCGTTGGCGGCAGGGTGCGGCCAACGCCAAGCAAGCCGACCGCGAAGCCGCCAGAGCCGACATTCAGCGTCTGTCTCATCGTGTCGAGGCAGCGCGACGCACGCATCGCCGCATGGCGACTCTTCAGGCCGATGGGGTGATCGCCGCGGAAGTGGCTGATGAAGCTCGAAGCATGTTGGACCAGGCACAACAAGAGCAGCGACGAGCGCTTGCTCGTCTTGCCGCTCTCGAAGAGGTTCGTGGGGTCGATTTGGATTCGCTAGAAGCCGAAGTCGCGGTGGCCGAGGCCGTGGTTGCGGTCGCCCTGGCCGAGCTCGACGCTACCCACGTGCGCGCGCCAGGCGCGGGAACCGTGCTTCGAATCCACTCGAGACAGGGTGAACGACCCGGTCCCGATGGCTTGATGGCCCTTGCCGATCTCACTCGGATGCAAGCCGTTGCAGAGGTTTTCGAGGGTGACCTCGAGCGTATTGCCGTGGGTCAAACAGCCGAAGTCGAGCTCTTTTCGACCGGTGAGACGTTTAGGGGGCAGGTCTCGGCCATCGGCTCGATCGTCAGTCGTCAGGCCATGCTCGCCAACGACCCGGTCAGTGATACCGATGCCCGGGTCGTCGAGGTGCGGGTCGATCTGATCGAGGGATCGTTCGATACGTTGCGCCGGCTCAGCAACGCTCGAGTCCACGTGCACATCGAGACCGCGGCCCGAATGATCGACACCGCTCGGACTGAGGAAGATCGTTGAACACGGCGCTCGGTCTCGCCTGGCGACAGCTCAGTCATCAACCGGCAAAGCTCCTCGCGGCGTCGGCTGGCGTGGTGGTCGCCGTGATGCTCATGTTGGTGCAGCTCGGGATTCGGGAAGGGGCGGTGCGAAACAGCGTCGCGTTCGCCGGGCGATTGACCGCCGATCTGGTCGTGATCAGTCCGACCAGTGACACGATTTTCCGTTCGACGCAATTCCCCCGACGGTTACTCTATCGGCTACCCGCCGATCCCGCGGTGATCACGGTTTCGGAGGTCTATATGGGGCAGGCACAGTGGAAGAATCCATGGCTTGGCATCGAGCATCCGATCAGCGTCTACGGCCTTCATCCCGACCGAGCCAAGGTCGATTTGCCGGGACTTGGACAGATTCACGGACTCGAACGGGCGGATCGATTCGTCTTCGACGCCCTCAGCCGAACGAATTACGGGCCCGTGATCGCTTCACTCGACGAGCATGGGCCCTTCTACACCGAAGTCAACGGACGTCGTGTCCAGATCGTCGACGCCGTCGCGGTCGGCGTGTCCATCGCGGTGGATGGCAATATCTATGGGACTCCCGCCAACTTCATGCGGCTTTTCCCATCGCGACACGCGGGTGCCATCGACCTCGGTCTGGTTCAGGTGGTGGACGGCGCCGATTTACATGCTGTTCGAGCTCGGCTCGAGCCGATGCTCGGCCCCGAGGCGAGAATCTTGACGAAGGATCAACTCCTCGAACATGAAATCGCCTTCCTGCGGAGCAATGCACCGGTGGACTTCATTTTCGGCATGGGGACGGTCGTCGGGTTTTTCATCGGTTTCGTCGTCGTCTATCAGATCCTCTATACCGAGGTGAGTCATCACCTCCCTCAGCTAGCGACGCTCAAAGCGACGGGGTTTACCGACCGCTATCTGCTACGGCTGGTTGTCTGGCAAGCCTTGATGCTCTCTTGTCTCGGCTACGTTCCAGGCTTCCTCTTGGCGCTCGGCTTGTACCGGATCGCCGAGTCTCAGATTCAGATGCCATTCGCGATGACCCCCGAACGGGCGCTCGGTGTCGGCGTGGCGACGGTGCTCATGTGCTGTTTCTCGGCCGGCGTGGCGGTGCGCCGTGCCTGGCAAGCCGACCCGGCCGAGGTGTTTTGACATGACCCCGAATCCGTGCAGAGAGACCTCCCGGGTGGTTCGTGCTCGCGGGGTCTCGCATTCCTTTGGTATCGGTGCTCTCGAGAGACAAGTGTTGTTCGCCGTCGATTTTTATCTCGATCCAGGCGAGGTGGTGATTCTCACCGGACCCAGTGGGAGTGGCAAAACAACCCTCCTGACACTGATTGCCGCACTCCGCACGCTACGCGAGGGCGAGCTGACCGTTCTCGGTTGTGATGTACGGCACGCCTTGGCAAAGGAACGAATCGAGTTGAGACGACGGATCGGTTTTGTTTTCCAGCGTCACAATTTGCTCGGATTTCTGACGGCTCGACAGAACGTGGAGTTGATGTTCCAGCTCCATCCCGACGTGTCGAGACGTGAGGCTCGGGCGCGCGCGGAAACGATGCTGGCGAGAGTCGGTCTCAGTGACCACCGCAATCATCCTCCGGATCAGCTCTCTGTCGGTCAGCAACAGCGGGTAGCGGTCGCCCGAGCTCTGGTCAGTGCGCCACGTTTGATTCTCGCCGACGAACCGACTGCGTCGCTCGACGGTCTGAGTGGACGCAATGTGGTCGAGCTCCTTCTCGAGGTTGCGCGAGACAACGATTGCTCGGTGTTGATGGTGACCCATGATGCCCGTGTGCTCGACGCCGCCCATCGCATCGTTCATATCGAGGATGGCGCGATCCAATCGTGAGCGTAGCGCTGTTCCCGACCTGACCTCGGGACCGCCTTGGCGAGCTCAACCCTCCCGAAGATCACTCGGCAGCAAACCCTCCGGCAGGTTCTGATAGCAAACCGGCCGCAGGAATCGGCGAATCGCCAGGGTGCCGACGGACGTGGTCGCCGCGTTGGTGGTCGCCGGGTACGGCCCGCCGTGCATCATGGCGTCGTCGACTTCGACACCGGTGGGGAAGCCGTTGGCGAGGATGCGGCCGGCTTTTTGTTCGAGGCTGGGTAGCAGGCGCGCCGCAAGGGGCTGGTCGGCGTCGTCGAGGTGGAGGGTGGCAGTGAGCTGGCCGTGGAGAGCGTCGGCGATGTGCAGGAACTGGTCGTCGCTGGAGACACGGACGATGAGGCCGAGGGGGCCGAAGACTTCTTCGGCGAGCTCGGGCGTCGACAGCCAGGTGGTGGCGTCGGTTTGGTAGAGGTAGGGGGTGGCGGCGCGGCCTTCGGTGGGATCTCCGATGAGCTTGCCGACGCCTTCGATGTCGCCGAAGTGTTCGGCACCTCGAGCGTAGGAGGCGGCGATGCCGTCGGTGAGCATGGTTTGGGCCGGGGCGTCAGTGAGCGCTCGGGTGGCGTGCTCAGCGAAGCGGTCGGCGGCTTCGCCGTCGTGCATGAAGATGACGCCAGGGTTGGTGCAGAACTGACCGGCGCCGAGGGTGAGGGAGCCGGCCCAGCCGGTGGCGATGTCGGAGCCTCGGTTGGCGAGCGCGGCGGGCAGGATGAAGTTGGGGTTGATGGAGCCCATTTCACCGAAGAAGGGAATGGGTTCGGGACGCCCGGCGCAGAGGTCGAAGAGGATACGACCGGCTTTGTGGGAGCCGGTAAAGCCGACGGCCTTGACGCGTGGGTGTTGGACGAGGGCCTGGGCGACGTCGTAGCCGGAGTCTTGGAGGTAGCTGAAGGTGCCGAGGGGTGTGCCGGTGGCCTTCAGCGCGGCGAGGATCGCGGCGGCGACGGCTTCGCCGGTGGCCGGGTGAGCGGGATGGCCTTTGACGATGACCGGGCAGCCGGCGGCGAGGGCGGAGGCGGTGTCGCCACCGGCGGTGGAGAAGGCGAGGGGGAAGTTGGAGGCGCCGAAGACGACCACGGGGCCGACGGGACACATCATTAACCTCAATTCGGGGCGTGGAATGGGCTGGCGATCGGGGAGGGCCGAGGTGGTGCGGCGGTCGAGGTAGTCACCGTCGAGAATGAGCTGGGCGAACTTGCGAAGCTGGCCGGTGGTGCGGCCGAGCTCGCCTTGAAGACGCCCGGGTGGCAGGCCGGATTCGTGACCGGCGTGGCTGGTGATCTCGTCACTCGCCTTTTCGAGCTCGGTGGCGATCGCTTCGAGCAGGTCGGCGCGCTCTTGTCGGGAGCGATAGCCGTAGTCCATGAAGGCTGCCGCGGCGGCTTCGGCGGCGCGATCGGCGAGCTCGGGGGTGGCATTGGTGAAGGTGTGGGGATCTCCCGTGGCCGGGCTCGACTGGAACGTGCCGTGTCCCGCAGTCCATTCGCCAGCGATCAGGTGGTTTCCAGTCAACATAGGTATCTCCCAAAGTTTGAATCAGAAGCGGTTTGGCGAAAAGGCGTCGATGTCGATGTGTGTCGGACGTTCCTGGACCAGCTCGGCGATCAAACGACCGGTTCCCGCGGCCATGGTGAGACCGAGCATATTGTGTCCGGTGGCCAAGAAGGCGTTGTCGAGCCGAGGCGCTCGGCCGATGATCGGCAGGCTGTCCCAGGTCATGGGTCGCCAGCCGTACCAGGTGTCGTGAATCTCGTCGCCGGTGGGCGTCGTGAGGTAAGGCTCCGCCGACTCGCGTAGCTGCTCGATCCGGTGTGCCGGGATGGTTTCATCCCAGCCGACGAACTCCATCATCGAGCCGATCCGGTAGCCGTCGTCGAACGGTGTCACGCCGATGCGTTTTTCCGGAAAGAGCATGGGATGGCGTGGGCTGATCTCGGGCCGGCTCATGGTGACGGAGTAGCCTTTGCCGGGCTCGACCGGGAGATCGCAGTCGAGCGCCGCCGACCATTTTTTCGACCACGCGCCGAGCGCGAAGACGTAATGATCGGCTTTCATCTCGCCAGCGGTGGTGTGGAGAGAGTCGATCGAGCCACCGGATTTCTCGACGGTGTCGAGGCTACAGTGTTCGATGAGCTGAACGCCGTTTTGCGCCAGGTGCTGGCTCCAATCGCTCACCAATTGGTCGGGACGGACCGAGCCGTCTTCATCGTAGATATAGGCACCCGCCAGGTCGGGACGTAGCGCGGGGTCGAAGTCGCTGAGCTCCGAGCCTTCGATTCGTCGCGCGCTGACGCCATAGGTCGACGACAGGAGCCGGTCGGTGTCCGCGAACGCCTCGAGACCCTCCTCGGACTTGAAGACATAGGCGAGACCGTTTTCTTTCCATTGTCCGGCCGTGGGGAGCTCGGCGAAGAGCTGATGATAGGCGTCGAGCGACGATTCCAGAATCGGCAGCAGGCGGTGTCCTGCATCGAGCATCTGGCTGTGGGTGCAGCGACGCGCGAATTGCAGCAGCCAGCGATAGAGCCCCATACGAATCTGAGGTTTGATTCGCAGCGGCGCCGTGGGATTGAAGAGGGACAGCAGACCTTCGCGGAGCGCGCTGGGTTCGTTGAGCGGCAGGACATGACTCGGACAAATCATGCCGCAGTTGCCTTGCGAGCAGGCCTGGCCGATCTCGGCGCGATCGATGACGGTGACCGCAAGGCCGGCCTTTTGGAGGTCGTGCGCGCAACCGAG
>JBCDBH010000062.1:0-20537 GCA_039184055.1 Acidobacteriota bacterium | reverse complement strand
CGTAGTCTGGGTGCGCTCCAGGTGGTCGACAAGCCGGTCGACCTGCCGACCTTGATTGGATCGATGGCCGACGCACTCGGTCGCGCCGATTCCGATCTCGAAATCGCCGTCGGGCGGATGTCGGTGTCGGCTTTGGTGCTCCTCGTCGAGCTCGAACGCAAATCCTGTCTGCTCCGCATCCATCATCGAGACGAGACCGGGGATCTCATCTTCGAGGATGGTCAACTCATCGCCGCGCACTGTGGCCAAACCTCCGGCAACGACGCGGCGCGCCGCGTGCTCGGCTGGTCACGTGCTCGGATGGAAATGCTACCTGTCGTCGGTGAGCAGCCGATCACCGTCACCGAATCGGTGCGCGATCTCCTCCTCGAGGCCGCGCACGACAACGACTTCGACTTCGAACCTTCACCCGACGCCACCGCGCAACCAGGAGGGGATTCCCGGCCCGGTGGTGACGGGGCACACGTGTCCCAAACAAACCACGCAAAGGAGACGCAGATGTCCAATGTCAATGATGCCCTCGCCAAACTCATGGAGGTCGATGGCGCCATCGGCGTATCGCTGGTCGACTACGAGAGCGGCATGACCCTCGGTCAAACCGGTGGCGGCGCGCTCAACCTCGACATCGCTTCGGCCGGCAACACCAAGGTGGTGCGGTCCAAGATGGAGGTCATGAAAAACCTCGGTCTCAGCGATCGAATCGAGGACATCCTCATCACGCTCGGCTCGCAGTACCACCTCATTCGCCCCCTTGCGAGCGTGCCGAATCTCTTTCTCTACTTCGCGCTCGACCGCGCCAAGGCCAATCTGGGCATGGCGCGGCACAAGCTCACCGCGATCGAAAGCGACATCGAGCTCTAGTCCGTACGATTTCGGGCTCGGTACCCAAGACCGAGCCCGAATCGACTCCCCGAGCACGCCATCCCACGAACACCCCATCCCACGAACGCCGCGCCGCGTACTCCCTCTTGTCGACTCACCTTCGACACGACAACTGGGAGACTGACACGTGACCGATCGACTCGCCTTTCTCATCACCACCGCCCTCGCCACCGTCCTGGTCGCGCTCCTCGTCACCGCGCCGACCTCTCAGGCCACCGAGCCGACCGCCTCACCGGTGGTGCTCGAGCTCTTCACCTCCGAGGGCTGCTCGAGCTGCCCACCCGCCGACCGTCTACTCGCGCAATTGGCCGATAGCGATCTTGACGTCGTCACGCTCGCCTACCACGTCACCTATTGGGACTATCTCGGCTGGCAGGATCGATTCGCCGACCAGGCGTGGGACAAACGTCAGGAAGCCTACGCGCTGACTATCGCCGATCGACGTCTCTACACGCCACAAGTGGTGGTCGATGGTCGCTGGCACACCGTCGGGTCGGACGGTCAAGAAGTCCGAGACCTCTTCGAGCGCGCCGCCGCCGAGCCCAAACCGGTCCGTCTCCACGTCAGCACCACGGCGAACGACAACGCGCTCGAAATCGCCCTGCTCGCCAAGACCGCGCAGCCTCTCGACGGCAACGTGCTCCTGTCGCTCGCCGTCACCGAGAACAAGCTCTCGACCCCCGTGGGCCGAGGCGAAAACCGTGGTCGCGAGCTGCGTCACGAACGGGTCGTCCACGAGCTGATCGAAGTGGGCGTCTTGGCGGCCGGTGAACGCACCGCCAAGCTCGAAACCACGGTATCTCTCGACAAGGCATGGAACCTCGACCACGTCGAGCTCGTCGCCTTGGCCCATCGACCCATGCCTCAGGCGCCGTCGATCGGCGCCATGGTCGGCGCGACACAGGTCGCCGTTCGGTAACCGTCTCTACTCCTCACGTAGCGCGACGGCCGGATCGGCGGTCACCGCGCGACGGGTCGGTAAAGCAGTGGCGCCCAAAGCCACCAAACCGAGCACGACCAGCGCGGCGACGAGCACCACGGGATCGTGTGCTTGGATCTGGTAGAGCAAGCTATCGAGAAAGCGACCCAGGGTCAGCGCTCCGATCAGACCGACGATCAAGCCGGCCCCGATCAAGCCGGCGCCACCACCGAGCACGAGTCGGAAGAGATCGGTACGTTTGGCTCCGAGCGCCGCGCGGATCGACAGCTCGCGCGCCCGTTGCGACACGCCGTAGGCCATCAGACCGTAGATGCCGATACACGCCAGGGTCACCGCGACACCCGCGAAGAGAGCGAGCAACGCGAGCGTGACGCGACGCGTGGCGAGCGAGCGATGCAGGGCTTGCTCGAGGGTGCGGATATTGGCCACCGGCTGATCCGGATCGACCGCCAGGACCGTGTCACGCACCACCGCGCTCAAGGTCTCGGGGGGCACCGACGTCCGCAGTACGACGCTGGTCGACGGCGCCCACGGCACCGCCTGCGACATGTAAATGGTCGGCCGAGGATCAGCGTCGAGCACGTACTGACGGATCGGCTCGACCACGCCGACGATCCGCGCTGGCGACCTGGCGATCCGCACCATCTGACCGATCGGATCTTCATCGGGATAGAGATCGGCGGCGAGCGTGCTGTCGACCACCGCCACCAGCTCGGCTCCGGACTGACTGTCGGCCCGCGAAATGCCGCGCCCGCGTAGGAGCTCGATTCCCATGGCATCGAGAAAGCCATCGTTGTTGAGCACACACGAGGCGACGTAGTCGAACGTCGGGGGGCTATCGCCACGACTGGCGAATTCGGTGCTGCCACCACCGTTCATCGGCAGATCCGACGCCGTACCGACATGCTCGACCCCGGGCAAGGCGGCCAATCGCTCGGTCACCGCGTCGATGAAGGCCAGACGATCGGCGACCTCGGGATAGGTGCGATTGGGAAACGCGAGATCGAAAGCGAGTGTGTTCTCGGGCTCGAAACCCGGGTCGGTATCCACCACCAAGGCGAAGCTGCGCAACAGCAGCCCAGCACCGACCAGCAGCACCAGGGTAAAGGCGATCTGGGCGACCACCAACATGCTCTGGGCGCGGCTTCGCCGCGTCACCCCACGGCTCCGGAGATCGTCACCCAAACCCGCACGACGGGCGCGCAAGGCGGGCAGGATCCCGAAAAGCAGCGCCGAGCCACAGGCGGCGGCGATCGAGAACACCAGCACACGCTGATCGAGCTCGGGCTTGAACACGAACGGCAGCTGTTGCGCCATCAGCGTGCCGAGGAGCTCGATACCGTATTGCGCCACCAACAAACCGAGCGCGCATCCAGCGAGACCGAGCACCAGACTCTCGGTGAGCAATTGACGCACGATCCGCCAGCCGTCGGCCCCCAGCGCCACCCGCACCGCCATTTCCCGCGTCCGCGCCTGGCCCCGCGCCAGGAGAAGATTCGACACATTGGCGCAGGCGATGAGCAACACCAAACCGACCGTGGCGAGCAGGATCAAGAGAGTCGGCCGAGCATCCCCGGCATAGACCTCGTGCGTCGGCACGATGTTGACCGTCCAATCCTCCTTGAAGGGTGGATATTGATCGTTCAACCGTGTCTTGATCGCCCGTAGCTCGGTCTCGAGATCCGTCGCCGTCGAGCCCGGAGTCAAACGCGCGATCGCCGAGCGCCAATGCCCCGAACGCGTCCACTGATCCGGCTCCTTGTCGATCACCGACGGCACGAGAAAGAGCGCGTCGTCGTCGAGCAAATACATGGGGGGCAGCACCCCGATCACCGTGTGATCGACCTGGTGAAGCGCGATCTGCTCGCCGAGCACCTCCTCACGGCCACCAAAATGGCTTTGCCACAGGGAATAGCTGAGCAAGACGACCCGATTCTCACCACCTACGACATCGGCATCGGCGGCAAAGCCTCGACCCAGAATCGGATCGATCCCGAGCGCCGGCAGGAAGTCGTTCGTCACCCGCATCCCGGGTACGGTCACCGGCTCCCCAAAACCGGTGAGATTGCGGACGAATCTCTCGTAGAGCGCGAGGTGGGTGAAGTGCGTGCCGTGCTCGCGCCAATCCTTCCACGCGCCGCCCGACACGGCATTGAGCGACACATTCGAATTGCCTTCGAACACACTCACCAGCCGATCGGCCTCGGGATACGGCAACGGCTCGATCAACACCGCGTTGACGACGCTGAAAATCGCCGTGTTGGCGCCGATCGCCAACGCCAACGTGAGAATGGCGAGACCGGCGAGATTGCGGTGTTTGAGGATCTGGCGAAAAGCGGATCGTAGGTCTTCGAGCATCGTGACACCTCGTGGCATTCCAGTTCGCCGCACCTCTAGAGCAAAGCCCGTGCCCGGTTTCTCACCCTGCCGATCGTCCATCACGTCCGCTTCCGACACATCGACGTGCGAAAGCGCGCGCCACACACCCCCGACTCGCAGTACATTATGCCCATGACGCGCGCCACCTCCTCGTCCGGCTCCTCGTGGAGCGAAGTCGTTCTGCTCTCCCTTGCCGCTCTCGTCTTGGCTCTGCTCTACCTCACCTACCTGGCGCGGATGCCGGATTGGGATTGGAACGCGGCGCGCGCTTTGCCCTCGGTGGCGATGATCAAAGGCTTCTCGCTCTACTACCCGGCGGATAGTGGACCGGTGATGTCGACCCTCTACGGCCCGGTCAAGGCGATTCTCTTTCTCCCCGCGGCCCTCGCCTCGACACCGACCACCGTGCTGGCGATCGCCGGAGGGATCAATCAGCTCACGCTGCTCATCCCGCTGTGGCTGCTCACCGTCGGCACACGGCCGACCCGACGCGGGCTGCTGGGCTTTGTCCTGACCGTGGCGGCGTTCTCGCTCCTGCCACCGATCCGTCAAGCCGCCACCTCGATCCACGTCGACGCACCGGCGATCGGACTGGCGCTACTCGCCTGCTGGGCGCTGGTCGGGAGCGCGTCACGACCTCGTACCGAGCCACCGAGCACGGCTCATCTGGCGACCGCCGCCATCGCCACGGTGCTCGCCGCCTGGACCAAGCAGGTCGAAGCCCCGCTCGCCTTCGCGCTCTTGCTCTACGGCTGGAAAGTCTGGGGACGCGAAGTCGCCATCCGTCTCTTCCTATGGCTCGCCGCCTCGGCGATCGTCATCAGCCTGCTCTTCGTCGTGCTTTTCGACGCTTCGGCGATGTGGTTCAACATCATCGTGGTGCCCGCCGAGCATCCGTTCCTAGGTGGTGGCGGCCTGGGCTCGGTCGGCTATTTCGCGATCAGCGTCATCGAATTGCTGATCCTCGCCTCGCCCTTTCTCCTCGCCGTACTGATCGCGATGCAAACCCGCTCCGGGGACGGTCCGAGCTGGCCGCCATGGTCGTTGTTTTTGATTGCCGGGATCTTTCTCATTCCGACCTCGGTGCTCGGTCGCTTGATCATCGGTGGCAATCCCAACTCGTACCACGCGCTCGCCTTCTTCCTCGTCGCCGCGACCTGGGTCGTGACCCACGGCGACCTGCTCCCGACGCGTCCCAACCTCGGTCGCAAGCTGCTGATCGGCGGCGCGGCCATCGCCACGCTCGCCACTCTGCCCCAGCTCCAAGGCGCGCCCGACGATCTGTCGACCTGGCGCGACAACCCGCAAGAACAGGCCTATCTCTACGCCAAGGCGCACCCGGACCGCGCCTACTTTCCATGGAACCCGCTCTCGACCCTGCTCGCCCAGGGCGAGCTTTACCATCTCGACTACAACGTGCACGATCGCAAACTGGCCGGCTTTCCGCTCAGCGACGAGCACCTGCGTGAACACATGCCACCCGCGGCGTCGTATCTCATCGTGCACGACGACAACCCCGGGCTCCACGTACACAAATGGCTCCCCGAGTTCTCGGAGAAAACCACGCTTGATGATCTGCCGGGTTGGAAGGTTTTCGCCGACCCGAGCCGGCTCGAGTCGACGGATTGAGTCTTATCCCAAGGCGGTGAGCACGCTTCGAATCGCGCGGCGTTGACGCCACAGGGAAGCGGTCTCGCGCCAGCGAAACACACGAGCCGATCGTGACGGATCGACCGGTGGATAGTCGTGGGCCCGCATCTCGGGTCCGAGACAACGCTCGATCTCGGCTCGTTCGTTCTCGTCCAGAGCGTCCTTCCATCGACCGACCGAGCTATTCGAGATCCCCTGGAAGGTCTTGCCGTGCATCGAATTGCCTCCCCACGGTGAGCCGCCACGGGTCGGGATCAACATGCTGTCCCGCCAGGTGATCCCGAGAAAGTCGGCGATTCGACGGGTTTCGGCTTCGGGCTCTTCGACCAAATCCTCGTAACGCATGATCCGATAGCGCTCGGGTCCAAAGCGATCGAGATGCCGTCCGGCGAGATGCGCCGAGCGATACCAACGACGGAGAAACCACGGTAGATCCCATTTCCGGTGGGGCTTCTTTTTGTCACGATAGCGCCGCCACGAATACCAATTGTCGCGGGGATCACGCAGGATGTGGAGGACGCGAAAGTCGCTGTCCTCTTGACCGGCGGCTTCGAGCAGCGGCTCGAACGTCTTGGCATAGCTCGGCGTGTTGTCGCCCCAATAGCGGGTGTTCTCACCGAGCCACCCCTTGCCTTCGCCATAGGCCATC
Source organism: Acidobacteriota bacterium (assembly GCA_039184055.1). GTDB lineage: Bacteria > Acidobacteriota > Thermoanaerobaculia > Multivoradales > J023 > JBCDBH01. The sequence goes on along the minus strand of JBCDBH010000062.1, from coordinate 14,037 downwards.
ACCAGAGCGCGTAGCACCGAGAGGGCATCGCGATCGTCTCCGAGCCGGCGATCGATGGCGTCGCGAAAGGCGGCATATTCCATATCGAGATAGCCGCGTTCGGCCAGGCGCTCGTACCGTGCGCGCACAAAGGCACTCAAGGCATCGTCGAAGCCATCGCGCGTCGCCGGTAGCGCGAGCCGACTGACGACATGCGTCTCGACCGGCAAGGTGACCACCTCGGGATGACCGTCGAGCAAGGCGCCGACCAGGGTCGTCCCGGACTTGCCGGGGCCAAAGATAAATAGTGGCTTCACTCCATCGCTCCGCTGAGATTCGTACCTGGCATCGTACCAAGAGAACATTCACCCGTCCCATAGACTCACGCCATGAAACGCCTCGTCGCCATCGTCGCGGTCAATGGCCTGATCCTCGCGATCGGAGTGGTGGTGCTCGAGCTGATCTTCGGTGGCTGGATCCGCCCCCGAGCGCTCGACCGGCTCCAGCTCTTGCGATCGGTCGAGCGGACCTATGACGTTTCGAATCTCTACCCGGCCGACGATCCGATCATCACCTACACTCGCGACGCGCACGGTCTCCGTGGCAGCCACGACACACCAGGCGACATCGACCTGCTCACCATCGGGGGCAGCACCACCGACCAGCGCTTCATCCGTGACGGTGAGACCTGGCAGGACATCCTCGAAGAGCGTTTGGCAACCGGTGGGCACGATCTCACCGTCGGCAACGCTGGGGTCGACGGCCAGTCGACCTACGGCCACATCAAGAATTTCGAGTGGTGGTTTCCCCACGTTCCGGATCTGGCTCCCGACTACGTGCTGTTCTATGTCGGGCTCAACGACTTTCATAAAGAAGCCGGGAGCAATTACGACGACCTTCTCGGTGAAAATCAGCCCGCGGGGCTTGCCCGTGCCATCCGTGAGCAAAGCGCACTCTGGCATCTCGCCCGCACGGTCCGTAGCACCTGGCGCGCCATGGTGGTCGAGAAGATCGGTCATCAGAATGTCGATTTCACGACGCTTGGGTGGACCGACGAGCCTCTACACAGCGACTACGTCTTTCTCCAGCTCCGGCTCGACGCCTACGCCGCGCGTCTCCAGCGCCTGGTCGCTCTGACCCACGCGCTCGGTGCCGCGCCGATCTTCGTCTCGCAACCGTCACGGCATTACCGCTTTACCGAGCAGGGGCTCGAAGGCGTCGATCGACGACGGCCCTACGAAGGCCACGAGATCAACGGGGTCGACACCTGGCACATGATGCGTCGTTTCGATGCGGTGCTGGCGACCGTCGCCGCCGAGCACGACGCCCGGTTCATCGACCTCGCTCGTCATCCCGATTGGGACGACCGCGACTTCTACGATTTCACCCACATGACCCCGCGCGGAGCGGAGAAAGTCGGAGACTTGCTCTACGAGGCGCTCGTCGAGCTCGACCGCTGACGAATCACGCGGTCGATCGTCTCGAAGAGCCGATCGACCGCGCGTGGCCAGTTGACCGAGGTGGCGAAATGCTCGCGGGCGCCCCGGGCGAGAGCGTCGTAGCGCGCCGGAACGTCGAACCAGCTGGCGATGACGTCGGCATAGGCGTCGGCCGAGGCACCGAGCGCCAGCAGCTCACCCGAGACGCCCGGCTCGACGGCACGGCGCACGCCGGGCACGTCGTAGGCGAGCACGGGCAAGCCATAGGCCGCCGCTTCGAGCACGCTGATCACGAAGCCTTCCGAGGAGCTCGGCAGGAGAAAAGCGTCGGCGCTTCGAAACAGACGTTCGAAGGTGGCGCGCTGCGTAGCTTCGGCTTTGTCGAGCAGGCCATAAAAGCTCACCCGCTGCGCGCCGATCGGCGAGACGGTACGAGCGTCACCCGAGCTCGTGCCGACGACGTGAAGATGCGCGGGCATGCCCCGCTCCCACAGGCTCTCGGCCACCGCCACCGCGACGTCGCCACCCTTGCGTCGCCATTCCTTGCCGACAAAGAGCAAGTCGATCACGCCTTTGGCGCGCACGGTGTCGAAGCGACGCTCGATCGCCCCTGGATCCTCCAGGTTGGCGCCAAAAGGAATGATCTCGATCGGTGCCGACGGTGCATACCGCGCCGCCGCGTCGGCGAGCTCGGTCTCCGGATACACCGCCAACGACACCGCCCGGAGCCCCTTGCGTACCGTGGCCTGCAGACGCTTCACCCCCCACGACGACAGACCAGCGATCCGCGCGTCGGGCGCCACGCCCGCCGGGTAGTCGAGCGGAATCATCGCGTCGGTATAGAGCACGACCGGCACGTCGGTCGCGGTATGACCGGCGATCGCGTAATCGTTGGTGATGACGAGCTCGGCGTCACCGAGCTGCTCGCTCACCTGGCGCCCCCGCGCCTTGGCCACCCCCGGATCGAGATAGCGTTTGTAACGCTTACCCAGGCGACGATGCAGCGAGCGCACCATGCGCGTCGCGAACGGATCGTCGACCTCGAGCGGGCCGATCCAGGTCATGTCGTGGCCACGCCGGGCGATTTCCTGACCGAGGTGGTACCAGGTGCCCGAGCCACGTCGAACGTCGAGCGGGTCGAAGATCGTCGCGTACGCGACCTTCATGCCGCCTCGCGAAGCACGGTGTGAGGCGCCAGCAGCACCACCCCGTCGGCCTCTTCCACCGCCCGAGCCACGTCGCTCAGCTCACGCGCCTCCTCGGCGGTCACCAACACGAAGTCAACCGCGCCCGGGTCGAGATCCCGGATCTCGCCGAAGTCGATCTGCTCGACCTCGATCAAACGATCGAAATAGACCGTGTACATCCATTTGGTGGCGTAGCGGTTGCGCCCGAGCATGCCGGTGTCGCGGTAAATCGCCCGCGACACGAAGATCCGCTGCTCCGGCCCCAAGGTCGACAGCGGTTCTTCGAGCGCGACGAACGGCCCAAAACGACTGTCGGGCGCGTCGAGCCGGCGGATGTGATCGATCCCACCGGCCAGCGTCGGCGCGGCGAGCACCGCGACCGCCACCAGAGCGGCGCTGGCCGGCCCCGCCGACCATTTGCGTACCCACACCATCAAAGCCAAGAGCGCGATCAACCCGAGTGGAAAGACGATCGCGCGCCAATAGTCACGAACCTCCCACCCGGCGTCACGCGCGCCCAGGAAGATCATCGCCGTTCCGGCAATGAAGACCACCGCCACCGCCCCGGCACCGAGCCACCACGGCCACACCTGACGCATCCGGTAGAGATCGAACCGAAACAGCTGCGCGGCGAGCACGGCGAGCACGGGGTAAACCGGCAGGAAATAACGCGGAATCACCCCGAAGGCGCCAAACACCATCGTGTAGACCAGCAACGCCAAGAGCGCCAGCGGCAGCATCCATACCCACCGACGCGCGCGATCCAGATCGAGTCGCCAGGCGCTGGCGAGGAAAAGCGTGAAGAGCAGCATCAGCTCGGTGCTACCGATCTCCCCGAACCAATTCTCGGCCGTGCGGTCATAGGTCCGACCGAGATTGAACTCACCCAAAGCCGCCCAGCTCGACGGTCGCACCGAAAAGAGCACATCGCCCAGGAGCAAGCCGTCGACACACGCCATCGCGACGAGCGCCGCGCCACCGCCGACCGCCAGCGCGGCGATCCGCCTGAACGGCTCGGGTCGGCCAAACGACGGCACCAGGAACACCGCGCCGATCGCCAAGACCGCTAGAGCCGCGCCCGTCTCTTTGGCGCGCGCCGCCAGGTACAAGCACGCCCCGAGCCCGACATAGGGAAGGAAGAGCACTGGACGATCGAGCGCCCATAGATAAAACACCAGCGCCACCAGCCCGATCACCATCACGGTGAAATCGGCGTAGGTCGCCCCGGCGTAGTAGGCGATCAGGTATTGCGACGCCAGGAGACCCACCGCCACCACCCCGGTGAGCGCGGTCGACGAGGGTGTAAAGCGGCGCGCCACGGCGTAGGTGAGCACGCCACTCGCCACCATCAAAAACGCCCAGTAGAGCCGAGCGCCGTCGAGCGGGCTGCCGGCCATCGTCATGAACAGCGATTGAGCGTAGATGTGCACGTAGCGGTTGAGCACCGACGGATCGGCCCGTGGCTCCGCCGACAAATCCATATAGAGCAGCTCGTCCCACGACACCGGCCCACCGGCGACGGCGAAAAGCCCGCCCACACCGAGCACCGCCGCCAAAACCAACACGACGATTTCGCTACGGTCCATCGCGAAAGAACCTCCGCCACCATTCCGACAGGGTCAACAAGCCCCAGATCTTGTGACTGTGATCGGCGCGACCGGCAAAATGCTCGTCGAGCAACCGTCGCACCGGCATCGGCGCGAGGAAGGGCATATCGGCCAGTCGGCTCGAGCCGAGCGCATCTTCGACAAACGGTCGCATGCCACGCCGGATCCAGCGCGCCTTGGGCATATTGAACCCGGCCTTGGGACGATCGAGCACCACCCCGGGCAGGCGACCTCGCATCGAACGTTTGAGCAGGTATTTGCCCCGCGCGCCCCAACGCAATTTCCGACTCGCCGGCAGGTCGCGACACAGCTCCACCAGACGGTGATCGAGAAAGGGCACCCGTGCTTCGAGACCGTGCGCCATGCTCATCCGGTCGACCTTCACCAACATATCGTTGGGCAAATAGAGCCGCGTATCGACCTCGAGCATGCGATCGACCGGATGACGCGCCCGCGACGCTGCAAAGGCACGGCGATAGAGAACGATCAGATCGGCACGCGTCCGCGCATCGGCCCCGAGCGGCTCGAGCAGCGCGGCCCGCGCCCGAGCGTCGAAGATCTGCCGCCGCGTGGCGTGTGCCGCCTCGGCGTCGTGATGCAGACCCGAAGCAAAGCGCTCGACTTTGTGACGCCAGGTGACCTTGCCATCGCTCACCGGCAGCAGGTCGACCGCCGCCTCGACCACCCCGTGCAACGCATCGGGCAGCAGAAACCGCGCGATTTGATGCAGACGGTAAGCGGGATAGGTCGGATAACCGGCGAGGATCTCGTCGGCGCCGTCACCCGCCAACACCATCGTCACGTGCTCACGCGCCAGCTTGGCCAGGTGGTACACCGCGACCATCGACGAATCCGCCGTCGGCTCCTCGGCGTGGGCGACCAGCGTCGGCAAGATCGTCGCGGCGTCGGCCTCGACGGTGCGCTCGTACGCCTCGGCACCGATCGTCCGCGCCACCTCACGTGCATACCGTCGCTCGTCGAAATCACTATCGCCAAAGCCGATCGTAAACGTCCGCACCGGGGTGTTCAGGTGACGATCCATCCACCACACCACCGTGCTCGAGTCGACGCCACCCGACAAGAACGCGCCAAACGGCACGTCGCTCATCAGTCGTCGACGGACCGCGTCGCTCAGCAGGTCGTCGAAGACCTCGTGATCGTCGCGCCAGCTGCCTCCCGATTCGTGCTCGGTCTCGCTCTCACCGAGTCGCCACCAGGTGATCGTCTTCACGCGACCGTCGGCCTCAACCTCGAGACGCTGCCCGGGCTCGAGCTGCCGGATGCCGTCGAAAAGCGTCCACGGGGCCGGGGTGTAGTTGAGCCCGAGGAAATACGCCAGCGCTTCGACATCGAGCCGGCGCTCCACCCGGCGATCGACGAGGATCGCCTTGACTTCCGAGCCAAACCGCAGCGCCTCGCGATCGTGCTGAAAAAAGAGTGGCTTGATGCCGATCCGATCTCGCACCAGATGCAGCCGACGCTCGTTCACCTCATAGAGAGCAAAGGCGAATTGGCCGTCGAGCAGCTCGAAGGCACGCGTCCCCCACTCTTCGAAGGCGTGCAGCACCACCTCGCAATCGGTGTCCGACGCAAACACATGCCCGCGGGCTTCGAGCGACGCGCGTAGCGGTCGAAAGCCGTAGATCTCACCGTTGAACGACAGCTGGAGCGAGCCGTCTTCGTTCTCCATCGGCTGCCGACCGGCCTCGCTCACATCGACGATGGCGAGCCGACGGTGCCCAAGCCCGCAGACCTCGTCATGCCACGTGCCTCGACCATCCGGACCGCGATGCGCCAGGACATCCGTCATCCGATCGAGCAACGCCGAATCGATCGGCTCTCGCGCCGAATCGAAACGGAGAATGCCGGTAATGCCACACATCAGCCTGTACCGCTATTCGAACCGTTCGAGTCGCAACTGCGAAATCTGATCGGCGAGCACCCCGAAGGCGAAAAGCAGCACCCCGGTGACGATCAACAACATCGCGCCGACGCTCAAGCCATTGCCGAGCAAGATATACGGCACCCCCCACAGCACCCCGCCGATGCCAAAGAGGAAGCTCACCGGGAGAAAGATGCGTAGCGGATTGAAAAGCGCGGTGATCCGGACGATCAACATGATCGTCGCCAGCCCCGTCTTCCACGTCACCCGGCTCTTGCCCACCCGCTGCTCGACGTCGATCGGCAACCACTCGACGTGATAGCCCCGGCTGAGCAAGGCCATCGTGGTGGTGGTGGAAAAGGAAAAGCCACTCGGACACAGGTGGAGATAGCGATTCACCACCTCGCGTCGCATCAAGCGCAGCCCCGAATTGAGATCGGGAATCTTACGTTCGGCGAGGATCTGCGCCATGAAGCCGAGCAACCACTTGCCCGGCATCCGCCACAGCGGGCTATGCAGGAGCTTGCGGCGTTGCCCGATCACCGCGTCCGGCCCGGCGGCCTCCCACAGACGAACCACATCGGTCGTCTTGTGCTGCCCGTCCGAATCCATGGTCAACACCCACTCCGTCCGCGCGGCACGGATCCCGGTGGTCAGCGACGCACCGTAGCCACGATTGCGCGGATGCCGCACCAAACGCAGATTCGACATCTCAGCGGTCGCCGCTTCGACGATCGCCGCCGTATCGTCGCTCGAGCCATCGTCGACCACGACGATCTCAGCGGGCACATCGCCCAAATTGGCATGCAGATCGGCGAGCACGTCGCCGATCACCGCCGCTTCGTTATAAGCGGGAATGATGATGGTCAGCACGGCGCGGATCATACCGTCATGCGAGGTCACATCTTCAAGGACCAACGCCGTCTACTCGTGAGGCGCGTCAACCCACTCGATTCCGAGTCGTAATCATCTTCACTGCGGCGTAGCTTCCGTTCTTGGGTCCCGCTCGTAGCTGATCAACTGAGCCTAACCACTCGCGTTGGTATCGCGGATAACGATAACGATGCGATATTGATGCGGCGTCCTGCTCGGAGATAGTGCGCGTGACATCCGCGCCGGTCGTAGCCAGGAGACTTTTGAATATCCTTCTGGAAAGAGCGGTTTCTTCTCGTTCCCGCAATGTAGCGAAGCGCCAATGTCTTGGTGAAACATCTTCGGCCGTTTCGACTCAGCGCAGAACCGAAGACTATTAGAGGCCAATGACAGCCACAGCTAATAACTCGGGATTCTCATCCGGCCAGTCGCTTTTCAACCGGGGACTTCGTAGACTAACTATGCTCCCGATTAACAAGATAGGATGCTCCCGATTAATAAGGTAGGAGTTCCTCTACCTCACTAGCTAAAAAAGAGAAATGCCGAAAACTAACGACCTCAACAGAATACTAGACGAGCTTTTGTTACAACCAGACGAAACCGAGTGGATTGAGTTTAAGAAAGACAATCAAGACCCTCAAGTCATTGGGAAAAACATATCAGCACTGGCCAACTCTGCTGCGCTCTACCAAAAACCTCGCGCTTACATGGTCTGGGGCGTTGAAGACAGAACTCACCGTTTCACAGGAACAGATTTCCAGCCAAGAAAGAAAAAGATCTCAAAACAAGAACTGGAGCACTGGCTTAATCAACGCCTTAAGCCTCATGTACATTTTCAGATTCACGAGTTCGTTCGAGATTGTCTTAACTGTGTAATCTTTGAGATTCACCCCGCAACCCATAGTCCAGTCTCTTTTATAAATCTAAGGTATATACGAGTCGGAAGTTATACTCAGCCACTTAGCAATGTGCCAGACAAGGAGCGTATTTTATGGCAAGTGCTTTCCAACGAGTCATTTGAATCCGGAATCGCACAATCTGGTCTTAATCCCTCAGAGATACCTAAGCTCTTGATGTGGGAGTACTACTTCAGGCTAACGAAACAACGATTACCTCAGACTCTAGACGAGGTACTCAAGACTTTTTGTGCAGAGCGTCTAATTGAACAGGACGGTGGTCGGTTCAATATCAAGAACCTAGGAGCACTCTTGTTCGCACGCAACCTAGGTGACTTCCCTACTCTCTATCGAAAAGGTATGAGAGTAATTACCTACGAGCAAGACGATAGGCTCGCAGCCATCAAGGACCAGCAAGGTCAACGCGGATACGCAATAGCTTTCCCAAGGATTGTTCAGTTTATCATGAGCCAGATACCTCAGCGCGAACAGTTTATCGGCGGCATCAGAAAAACGATCGAACTCTACCCGGAGGAAGCAGTAAGAGAACTAGCAGCGAACGCCTTGATTCATCAGGATTTTCTAGCAACTGGCATGGAACCAAAGGTAGAGATATTCCCATCCAGAGTGGAAGTCGTCAACCCGGGTACGCCTCTAGTTGAAATCGACCGATTTATCGACGTAACACCTTGTTCTCGGAACGATAAATTAGCAACATTTATGCGACGATTGGAAATGTGCGAAGAACGTGGCAGTGGAATCGATCGCGTAGTCGGAGCTGTCGAACAGCGACAACTGCCACCACCAGATTTCCGAGCCGTAGGGGCGACAACACGAGTGACCTTGTTTGCACCAAGGAAGTTCTCCGATATGACTAAAGAAGATAGGGTTCGTGCTTGCTATCAACACGCCTGCTTATTGCTCCAGTCGGATATAAAGATGACGAACAAGTCACTTCGGTCGCGCTTCAGAGGCGCAGATCAGAGTGCCGTCTCTCGAATCATCAGCGAAACGATCGACACAGGAATGATCAAGAAGGCAGATCCAAATAGCAACTCGAAACGCTACGTCAAGTACGTGCCGTACTGGGCTTAGTACCATTGTCGCTTAAACTCAAGAGGTCCAGCAAACACTCCATAAACCATTGATTCAAAACAACTTGCTTATTATCGCCCATTCACCAGAAATCCGACTGGCTGTTGCTCAAACGGTGCAACTGAAACACCGACGTTATCGGCAGTGGCTTTTAACATGCTGCTCAGATGAAACCCAGTAACGAGTTGAGACTACACTCGCCAGGGTTCATCAAGCTCGTCGCCATATAACCCACCATATGTTAAAACAACTATTGACCCATCTATTTTGACATGATGCGCTTAGTGTCATATTTTCGCACTATCGCGTCAGGGACCTAATGGAGATAGGGCATGTCGGACAGGGAACATCAGAGGGCCGAGAGAACTTGTTTCGTGATCATGCCAATCACAACACCCGAGTTGACGATTCCCCGGTACCAGGGCGATGTCAATCACTTCCTACACGTCTACGAACACCTCTTTGCTCCTGCGATCACAGCTGCAGGCTATAAACCGATCCCGCCCGCAACTGAAGGAGTCGACGTCATTCAAGCGAGGATTATTCAAGAACTCGAGACAGCAGATCTCGTCCTTTGCGATATGTCTTGCCTCAACGCAAATGTCTTCTTCGAGCTCGGTATTCGTACAGCTCTTGATCGGCCAGCTTGTATAGTGATCGACGACGCTACTCCAGATCCTCCTTTTGATGTTGTCGCCCTGAACCATTATCGCTACAGGAGCCGACTCAGTCCTTGGGACTTGGACGCCGAAATTGAACAGCTTGCTTCTCACGTAGCCCATACCAAGACACCCAACAACGCCTTATGGCAGGTATTCGGTTTGACTCAACGAGCACACCGTCGCTTGAAGAAGACTGGGAACGAAAGGGATCAACTTGATTACATCGAACTGATCCTCAAAAGACTCTCACACGAACTTGATCGAGAGAACAGCCAGTGGCCGACCACCATCCGCGACCTCCTCGTCATCGAGCGCCCAGACAGGCCTGCTGCGCATAAACGGAAGATCTATTCTCTTACAATCCCAAGACTTAGAGGAAACAGCCTACGAGAAACAGGACTCTTCCTTATCGACTTAATGGAGGTTATTTCAGGAAAAAAGCATCTCTTTAACCTAAAACCAAATAGTGCAATAATTCTTCCAATGACTACAACTGAAGCTAGGAGGCTTGATGACACACTAGGCTTAGCCTTGGTTTCTAAGGAACTCTTAGATGACGACGGCAAACGCGAGTTTGAACTTTCTAGGGATTTTGCCCTTCGCTCGCTCTACGGCGAACTCAAAATCCTGAAAACTGGAGATAGATTTGAACAAGTATTAACCAAGAGACGCGTGATCTAGCAGGGTATTTTGATCAGTACTGTTCTCGCGCTCAAGACCGATTGACTCCCGCTACACCTGGCCACTGATCAGAAACTGACCCGGTAGGACTGATCCATGTCACCGAACCGCGCGAGATCGGGCCGAATAGCATAGTGATATCCTTCTCAGAACAGTCACAGGCGCCTTAGTTGAATGTATGTGTGCAACCTGCTCTCCTAAGTTAAGCCAGCGAAACATGTGAACAAACTTCAAAGGCATGGCAAGACACCCGCTTCCGTGTATGCATGAACGCATCCTGCTTGCAAAAATAAAACTCAACAGGAGAGAACGATGTCGGACTATCTGGTCGCCTTCTGGAATGTCGAAAACCTATTCGGACCCGAGAATCACCCACCTCGCATTCCCTGGGTCGCCGACGAAATGAAAACGGATCTCGATGGCTGGACGCCCGAGCTCTACCAAAGAAAGCTCGATCAACTCGCGAGCATCATCGTACAGATGAACGACGGGCGAGGTCCCGACATTCTCGGTATGTGCGAGATCGAGGACGACCATGTGCTGAGAGATCTCATCACGACGCTGTCATCACGGTTGCCGAACCGACGCTACGACATCGTCCACGCGACCGCGGATTTGGACTCGCGAGGCATCGACACCGCGTTCCTCTTCGACCAGGACCTCTTCACCGTCGATCCGAACCTGGTCTTCAACCACTTCGTCATGCGTCGTACCGGCACCCGCGACATCCTGCAGGCCACCTTCCGCTCGACTGCCGGCAACGAGCTGGTGGTCATGGCCAACCATTGGCCGTCACGGTTTGGCGGCGACGGACCTCACACCAGCGCGGGTTTCCGCGCCACGGCCGGTGAGACCCTCTCCTATTGGCACAAACGGATCCGCGACAAAGCACCGGCGGGTGCTCGGACGCCGGTGCTCGCGATCGGCGATCTGAACGACGACCCCTGGGATCTCTCCCTCACCATCAACGCCCGCGCGACCCGTGAACGCGGCGATGTCGAACGCGCCAAATCCGAGCGTTTCTACAACTTCACCTGGGAATACATGCGGACACCGGCAACCGACAAGAACGGCAAAGCTCGCGTCCTCGAAGGCACGCTCTACTACAAAAGCAACGGCAATCTTTTCGACCAGATCCTCGCCAACCGACCGCTGCTCGACAAAGCCCAAAGCGACTTTAAAATCATCGATGGCTCGGCCGGCATCCTCGTCTTTCCAGACATGGTCTCGCACAAAAAGGGCGAAGGGCCGATCCGCTTCGGGCTTCCCAAAGGCAACACCAGCAAAAACACCAACGAAGACGGCTATAGCGACCACTTCCCAGTCGGCATTCGCGTCCGCGAGGCGTAACCACAGCTGCTAAGCTCCCGCGCGATGTCGAGCGACTCGAGCTCCCCCGCGTCGTGGCGTGATGGCCTCCTTGCCGGATCCACCATCGGTCTTGTGGTGGCGGTGGGATTTTGGCTCTACACCCTGAGCTACAACCACCTCTCCCCGACGGTGGGTGACGCCTTCGTCGTGCTCATCGCCTACACCTGCGTGTTCGTGATCACCAGCACCGTCGCCGGTCTGGCGATCAGCCTCGCGGGTCGGCTTCTCCGCCTACGCGCGACCACCGTCACCGCCTTGATCGCCGGCGGGTGGACGGGTTTCTTCCTCATCATCCACACCCTGGTCAAAGGCGTGTACTACAGCGATTGGGGTATCGACTCGAAATGGGCCGCGCTCGCCATCCGCATCGGCCAGGTGCTCTTCGCGGTCCTCGTGGCGCTCCTCGTCGTCGCCGTGGTGCGCTGGCTGCTCCAGCGTCGCTACGGGCGCGTCATGCTGATCGTCGTTCTGGTGTCCCTGCTCGGTGGCGTACTGATCGTCAGCCTCGGCGCGCGTCAAACGCCACCCGCCGTCGACGTGCCGCAAGTCGCGCAGCTTCCCGACACCCCACCGATCGCCATCATCGGCCTCGACGGCCTGACCTGGAACGTCATCGACCCGATGGTCGAAGAAGGCAAGCTCCCCACCTTCGCGCGTCTGCGTGCCAACGGCGCCTGGGCGCATCTCGAAACCCACCCCCTGGGTAGCTCGCCACTCATTTGGAACGCCATTTCCACCGGCCGTCCGCCCACCGAGCACGGCGTGCTCGGCCACGTGTGGTTTCAATTCCCCGGTATGGAGCGGCGCCTCTTCTTCCCGCATCGCTCCGGCTTCAACCACGTCTTCGCGCCACCCCTGCGCGACCTAGGCCTGCTCGCCCAAGCGCCCGTTTCCTCCGCCGATCGCCTCCTACCGTCGTTTTGGAACCTGGCCTGCGACCAGGGTCGCGACGTCATCCTGCTCAACTGGTACGGCACCTGGCCCGCCGAAGAGCCCTGCGGCCTCGTGCTCGCCCACCGTCTCTTCCAACGCTACAAACCCAATCGTCGCGCCTTCGGCGAACGCAACTTCTCCCCCGCCTACATGCGTAGCGTCGGCGACGACGGCGAGCTCTTCGCCCGCGTCATCGAGACCCAGCGCGCCAACGACGAACGCATCGCCTTCTGGGCGCAAACCGCCGCCCTCGTCCTCGACGACTACCCGATGCCCGACCTCTTCGGCATCTACCTCGAGCGCCCCGACCCCGCCCAGCACCGCGTCTGGCACCTCCACGAACCCGAGAAATACTTCTTCGTCGACCCCGAACAGCTCGCCCGTCGCGGTGACCCCATCGCCGAGCTCTACGGCTGGCTCGACACCTTCGTCGCCGACATCATCGCCCTCCTCCCCCAAGACACCATCGTCATCCTCCTCTCCGACCACGGCGCCGAAGCCGTCTTCTGGGAATGGGGTACGAGAGGCGGCCACAACAACGGCACCCCCGGCGTCCTCATGATCCACGGCCCCGGCGTCCAGCCCGGCCAGATCGACGCCACCATCTACGACATCCTCCCCACCCTCTTCACCTTGAAAGGCCTCCCCCTCGCCGACGACTGGACCGGCCGCCCCCTCACCGAAGCCTTCACCCGAGACCTCCCCCAAATCGCCACCCTCCCCTCCTACGGCGGCAAACGCATCGACGCCAGCGCGCAGGCTGAAGAAGGTGATCAAAAAGACACCATGGAAGAGCTGAAGGCTTTGGGTTACATCAACTAAATCCAGGCCATCTTCACTTGCATCGGTTTGGTTAGCCTACAGAGCCATCTCGCGGTCCCACATCGCTCCGCATGTTGTTCTCGTTCGACAAATACGCCTTGATGACTTCCTTCGCCCCAGATCCGTCCGGCTTGACCACATGGACGAGGTACTTCGAGATGTAGAAGGGCAAATCTTGGCTTTCGCTCCCACGGAAAAGCATCAGCGGCTGAACACGCTCATGATGATGCACTCTGCCCAGCTCGTACAAAACATTGCTGTTGAACCCCGTCAAGTCGGCAATGACCGCGTGACAATCATCAAGTCGTGCAAGAAACAAGTCGAGAATATCGCCAGCCGACTCCTGTTCATCGAGCCTGTGCACCGTAAAGCCTGCGGACTCGACCGCGGGAGAGACGATGTTCCGAAAAAACTGCTGATGAGCTTCATCCTCAAAATCAAGAAGAACGAGACAGCGTCGTGCGGCTTGTCGCAAGACCGCGCGAGAAACGTCTTCGGCTAGCTGCCTACGGTCCGCTGGCGGTGGCGCTTGACCAAGCCGCGTAACCAGTGCGTCATCGAGATCGAGAGTCTGCTCGAAGTACGTGCGGGCGGATTCCCAGAAAGCCTG
>JBCDBH010000061.1:0-20860 GCA_039184055.1 Acidobacteriota bacterium | reverse complement strand
CTCACCCAGCTCGATGCGGAAACCACGAATCTTGACCTGGAAGTCGGCCCGACCGATGTAGACCAGCTCACCGTCGACCGTGCGTCGCGCCAGGTCACCCGAGCGATACAAACGCGCCCCTGGCACACCCGAGTACGGATCAGGGATGAAGCGCTCGGCGGTGAGCGCGGGACGACCGAGGTACCCTCGCGCCAAGCCCGAACCCGCGACCCAGATCTCCCCCACCGCGCCCTCGTAGACGGGCTGCAGATCTCCGTCGAGCACGTAGATGGCGAGATCCGCCAGCGCCTCGCCGATCGGGCTCACATAGGCTCGATCGAGATCCTCGACCCGCACCTCACGATAGGTGACGTGCACCGTCGTCTCGGTGATGCCGTACATATTCACCAGACGCGTACGGTCACCAAAGCGATCGAACCAGGGTCGCAACGACGCCAGCTCGAGCGCCTCACCACCGAAGATCACTTCACGAAGTGCGAGCGCGTCCGCCGCCACGTCTTTGGCCTCGATCGCCGCCACCAGCTGCCGGAAGGCCGACGGCGTTTGGTTGAGCACCGTGACCCCTTCTTCGCGCACCAGCTGCATGAAGGCCTCGGGATCGCGGCTCGTTTCCCACGGCACCACCACCAGGCGACCGCCGTAAAGCAAGGCACCCCAGATCTCCCATACCGAGAAATCGAAGGCATAGGAGTGGAAGAGCGTCCAGACATCCGAGGTGTCGAAGGTGAAGTGTGAATCGCTGGCCTCGAAGAGACGCAGCACGTTGCGGTGCGTGACCGGCGTGCCTTTGGGTATGCCCGTCGAACCCGAGGTGTAAATCACATAAGCGGCCTGATCGAGATCGACGACGAGGTCGGACCCCGCCACGCCCGTATCCGTGTCTTCCAACCGATCGAGCTCGATCACCGCGCCGTCGAAGGTGAGATCCAGCTCGAGATCGCTGGTCGTCACGAGTACATCGATTTCGGCATCTTCGAGAATGAACGCCAAACGGTCGCTCGGCGCCGTCGGGTCGAGCGGCACGTACACACCGCCCGCCGCCAAGACACCCAAGATCGCCTCGACGATCGACACCGCGCGCCCCAGACACAAGCCCACACGCGTCTCGACGCCAACGCCTAGCGAGCGCAGCTGTCCAGCAAGGCGACGCGCGCGGCTCGCCAGTTCGCCGTAGGTCAGACTCTGTGTCCCATCGCTCACCGCTGGGGCTTCACCACTCCGCAGCGCGTGAGCAAAGAAACGCTCGTGAAGCGGCGGCGACGCCAGCGGTAGAAGCGACGGTGCGGTCAAACGTCGACGTAGGGCCGTCTCGTCGAGCCACGGCAGACGCGATAGTGGAAGATCGGGATTCGCGACTACGGCTTGCATCACACGCTCGAAGACCGTCGCGAAACGCTCGACCGTCGTCCGATCGAAGAGATCCGTATTCCATTCGAGCGCGCCACGCAGACCGTCGTCACTCTCACCCAGGGCGAGGAGAAGATCGAATTTCGACGTCGTACCCGCGCCCGTAATCGGCTCGACCGTCACCTCGCCCAACGCCGCCGGTTCCACCGGAGCGTTCTGCAGGCTCAGCATCGCCTGGAAGAGCGGCGTGCGCGACATATCGCGGCTGGCGTCGAGCTCGGCCACCAGGCGCTCGAACGGCACGTCCTGACGCGCGTAGCCGTCGAGCGTCATCCGTTTGATTCGCTTGAGCAGCTCGCGGAACGACGGATCCGCCGATAGATCCGTCCGCACCACCAGCGTGTTGACGAAGAAACCGATCAGCGGCTCGACCTCGGCCCGCGTCCGGTTGGCGATCGGTGTACCCACCGCCACATCGTCTTGCCCCGACCAGCGACCGAGCACCGACGCGTAGACGCCCAACAAAGCCATGAAGAGCGTGACTTCTTCCGCACGCGTCAGCTCGGTCAAAGCCGCCGCGGTGTCGGTGTCGAGATGCACCGGCAAAGTCGCGCCCGCCCAGGTCTGCACCGCCGGACGAGGACGATCGGTCGGTAGCTCGAGCACCGGCACGCCCGCGAGGTGCTCACGCCACCACGACACTTGATCGTCGAGCTCGAGGTGCTCGCGCTGCCACACCGCGACGTCACCGACCTGGATCGGCAGCTCCGGCAACGACTCGCCGGCGTAGAGAGCCGCCAACTCACGGATCAACACACCCACCGACCAGCCGTCCGACACGATGTGATGCATGGTCAGCGACAAGACATGATCGTCATCCGCCACCCGGAGCAAACGCGCCCGCAGCAGCGGACCCGTGCGCAGATCGAACGGCTCGAGAGCATCCGCACGAACCGCCGCGAGAATGTCGGTCTCGGACGATACGTCCTCCACGACCAAGACCAGCGGCTCAGCCGGCACGATCACCTGGGTCGGTTCACCGTCCGCCTCACGAAAAACCGTACGCAACACCTCGTGCCGCGACACCACCGTGCTCAACGCCGACGACAACGCCTCGACGTCCAGTGCGCCTCGTAGTCGGACCGGCATCGGAATGTGGTAAGCCGGGTTCGCCGGATCGAGCTGGGCCAAAATCCACAGCCGCTCCTGAGCGAAGGACAGCGGCAGCGCGACGACATCGCCCTCACGCGACACCGGCGTGATCGGAGGTAGGGCCTCATCGGTCAGTCGATCGATCGCCTCCGCCAAGCCAGCGACGTCCGGGGTCGTGAAAATCTGACGCAGCGGTACGTCGACACCAAAACGCTCGCGCAACCACGACACCAATCGCGTCGCGAGCAGCGAGTGACCCCCGAGGGCGAAGAAATCATCTCGACGACCGACCCTCTCGACCTGCAAGAGCGTACCGATCACTGACGCGACCGCCTCTTCGGTGGCCGTTTCGGGTGCCTCGTAGACGTGCTGATCGAGCCAGACCGGCGCCGGGAGGGCGCGATAGTCGACCTTGCCATTGGCGGTGAGCGGAATCGTCTCGAGCTCGACGATCGCCGCCGGCACCATATAGGCCGGTAGCTCGGCGCTCACGTAGTCACGGAGCGCTTCGATCTCGACGACGGAGTCGTCACTCGCCACCACACAGCTCGCCAACCGGCGCTCGTTACCGCTGCCCACGACCGTCACCACGGCACTCTGCACCGTCTCGTGACGACGCAACACCGCCTCGATTTCACCCGGTTCGATGCGATAGCCACGCAGCTTCAGCTGACGATCGATCCGACCGAGAAATTCGAGCGTGCCGTCAGCGAGCCAGCGAGCCCGATCGCCGGTGCGGTAGAGCCGACCACCCGAGTCGCCACCGAACGGATCGGGAACATAACGCTCGGCGGTGAGATCGGGGCGACGCAAATAACCACGCGACAAACCGCCACCACCCGTGACCAGCTCACCCGGTACACCGATCGGCGCGAGAGCGAAATTCTGGTCGACGACGTAGACCGTCACACCCGCGGCCGGTCGACCGATCGACACCGACGCGCCGGTGGGGTGATCCCCGGTCCGCATGATGTGGTTGCTGGTGAAGCCGGTGTTCTCGGTCGGCCCGTAGCCGTTGATCACCGTGACGTCGGGCAGCTCGTCGAGCGCGCGGGTGATGTGCTCGGGCGAGGCCGACTCACCACCCATGAAGAGATGGTCGACGTCGGTGAGCGCGTCCATCTGGTCGTCGACCATCTGATTGAACAACGCCGTGGTGAAGAAGAGACGGGTCACCTCGTAACGGCGGATCGATCCGCCGATCTGCTCGAGGGACAACCGACCCGGTGGTGGAATCACCAAGCGTCCACCGGTCACCAGCGGTGGCCACAGCTCGACCGTGCTGCCATCGAACGCCGGCGACGCCAGGTGGATGTAGGTGTGCTCGGACGGGCTGCCGGCATCCGGATCGGGGGTCAGCCGCATCAGCACGTTGCCGTGCGTCACCATGACGCCCTTGGGTCGTCCGGTCGAACCCGAGGTGTACATGACGTACGCCAGATGATCGGGTCCGGGACGTCCCGGCCAGGTGTCGAGTCGCTCGTCGTGCTTTGCGGCCAGAGCACGCGTTGTGGTCAAGGCATGTAGGGCCAACAACTCGACCCCCGCCAAGGCCGCCAAACGAGAGCGCGACGAATCGTCGACCACCGCGTAACGCGCGCCGGTATCTTCGAGAATGAAGGCGATCCGATCGTCGGGATAAGCCGGATCGAGCGGCACGTAGACGGCGTCGACGCCGAGAATGCCGACGATCGCGATGATCGTCTCGATCGACCGCTCGGCGAAGACCACCACGGGCTCTTCGGGCTCGACCCCGTGCTCGTGAAGCCGTCTCGCGACCGCGCGGGCACGCGCCACCAGCTCGCCCCGGCTGACCGTCTCGTCACCACACAGCAATGCCGGGGCGTCAGGATCCTCGTCGGCGCGCGCGGCGATCTCGTCCGGCAG
The DNA here is from genome assembly GCA_039184055.1 of Acidobacteriota bacterium. Lineage (GTDB taxonomy): Bacteria > Acidobacteriota > Thermoanaerobaculia > Multivoradales > J023 > JBCDBH01. The sequence goes on along the minus strand of JBCDBH010000061.1, from coordinate 16,474 downwards.
CGAACCGCTAGCGTACGCCGTGGCGCCGGCCCAGGTCAGCAAACGACGCTCTTCCGTATCGTCGAGGGTCGACAACAGGTCGAGACGCGTCCGAGGTCGGCTTGCGACCGCCTCGAGCATACGAACGACGTGGGACGCGAAACGTTCGATGGTCGCGCGCTCGAAAATCGAGGTGCGATATTCGAGCGCGCCCACCAGAGCGCCATCGACACTCTCCTTGACCACCAAGGTGAGATCGAACTTGGCCGTCACGCCAAACGTCGGCAGGCTTTCGATGCTCAGCCCGGACATCTTTTCGACCGCGGTGCCGGCGTTGTTCTGCAATGCCAAGAAGACCTGAACCAGCGGCGTATTGGCGGCGTCTCGGGGTACCCCGAGAGCCTCTACCAGACGCTCGAACGGCACCTCTTGGTGCTCGAACGCCGCCATCGCATCGTCCCGCACCCGCGCCAACAGCGCCTCGAAGCTCGGTCGCTGATCGAGATCGACCCGCAACACCAACGTGTTGACGAAGAAACCGATCAACGGCTCCATCTCGGCGCGTGTTCGACCCGCGATCGGCGTGCCGAGAGCCAGATCGGTCCGACCGGACCAACGACCCAACACGGCGGCGAACACGGCAGTCAAAGCCATGAAGAGCGTCGCACCATGACGTTGCGCCAGGTCGTTCAAGGCCCGGACCGTCGGCGCTTCGATCCGGACGGGCACCATGGCACCCGCGCTGTCGAATACCGCCGGTCGTGGGTGATCGAGCGGCAGCTCGAGCGGTTCGAGACCGGCGAGCTGGTGTCGCCACCAGCCGATCTGTGCCTCGTGAATCGGTTGCAGATGCTCACGCTGCCACGCCGCGACGTCACTCAACTGCACCATCAGCGGCGCCGGCGTCTCGCCAGCGAGCAGGCGACCGATCTCACGCAGCAAGAGATCCATCGACCAGCCGTCGGAAACGATGTGGTGCATATTGAGCACCAATACACTCTCGGCATCGGCGATACGAATCAGATGCGCGTTGAGCAGCGGACCGGTAGCGAGATCGAAGACACGTCGTTGCTCGGCGGCGAAACGCTCACGCACCACGTCCATGACATCGCCGTCATGATCACGAAGATCCTCGACCACGAACGGCAGATCGACCTCCGGGCTCACCACGGCCACCGGCCGGCCCTCGACATCGAGAAAACGCATCCGTAGCGACTCGTGTCGCGTCACCACGGTGACAAACGCGTCACGGAGCGCCTCGGGTTCGAGCGCGCCGGTCAGACGCACGGCGCCGGGCAAGTTGTAGCTCGTGTCCTCGGGATCGAGCTGGGCAAGGAACCACAGTCGCTCCTGGGCGAACGACACCGGTAGGTGCGCGTCGGCCGACTCACGATCCAGAGGCGTGATCGGCGGCAGAGCGGCGCGTGCCGCCTGATCGGCAGCCCGCGCCAAACCTTCGACATTCGGACTCGTGAAAATCTGACGAAGCGCCAGGTCGATGTCGAAAGCCTCGCGAATCCGAGCGATCGCGCGGGTGGCGAGCAGAGAATGACCACCGAGCTGGAAGAAGTCGTCCTCGATACCCACCGACTCGACCTCGAGCACGGTGGCGAAGATTTCGGCGATTCGACGTTCGGTTTCGGTGCGGGGCGCGACATAGCGCGCTTCACTCGCCGCTTGCCAATCGGGATCGGGCAAAGCGCGCCGATCGACCTTGCCGGTCGGTCCGAGCGGTAGGGCGTCGAGCACAACGAACGCCGACGGCACCATGTAATCCGGCAGACTCTCGGCGACATGCGTCCGCAACGCGCCGGTCTCGACCTCGCCGATCGCGACCAGATACGCCACCAGGGCGTTCGAGCCGGTCGACGGATCGGGACGATCGATCACCGCCGCTTCCGACACCGCGTCGTGACGCTGCAAGACCGCCTGGATCTCCCCCAGCTCGACACGGTAGCCACGCACCTTGACCTGACCATCGATCCGGCCGAGGAAAACCAGCTCACCGTCTTCATTCCAACGACCGAGATCGCCACTGCGGTAGAGCCTTGCCCCCGGCTCGGTGCTCCACGGATGGGGCACGAAGGCTTCGGCGGTACGCGCCGCGCGACCGAGGTAGCCGAGCGCGAGACAGTCGCCACCGATCAGGATCTCGCCCGCGGCGCCGACTGGCGCCAGCTCGAGCTGATCGTCGACGAGCAGAATCTCACTGCGCGCCAGCGGCCGACCGATCGGCAACGACACGAGCTCTTCATCGCCATCAGTGGCCCTGTACGAAGTCACCGACACCGTCGTCTCGGTGGGACCGTAGCGATTCACGAACCTCACATCGAGCTGTTCGCGAACCCTTCGCGCCAGCTCGGGAGCGACCGCTTCGGCGCCCGACGCGACCACACGCAGCGAGTCACAGCCTTCGAGTCCCACCTGATCGAGCAAAACGGCGAGCTGCGATGGCAGGATGGCCAGCAGGGTCACCCGCTCGGCCTGGATCATCTCAACCAGGTGTTCGGGCTCGCCCCGCCAGTCCGGATCGGCGAACACGATACGACCACCGGTCGCCAGAGGACCGAAGATCTCCATCACCGAGAGATCGAAGCTGATCGAGGTCTTTTGCAGCAACGCCTCGTAGAGCTCGGCCTGATGCTCGATGGTCCACAACAGTCGATTGACCAGGGCGCGTTGCGGGATCACCACGCCCTTCGGTCGACCGGTGGACCCTGACGTATAGAGCACGTAGACCGGATGCGAGCTGTCGACCGCCACCGGCAACAACGGCGGCGCGGCGGCCGACGACGCGAGCACCGCGTCGAGATCGATCACCGCTCCGGCGAAGGGTGGAGCCAGGGGCGCCAGCGTGGCGGTGGTCACGAGAGCGGGACACGGCATCACCTCCGCCGCGTCGCTCAGAATCAGCTCGAGACGATCCGAGGGCCACGAGGCGTCGAGCGGTAGATAGGCCGCGCCGGTCAGCAAGATGCCGTAGAGCGCGACAGGAAGCTCGAGCGAACGTTCAGCGAGCACCGCCACCACGCTGCCCGGAGCGGCCCCTTCGACCTGCAGACGATGCGCCACGACGAGCGCGCGACGTTCGAGCTCGGCATAGGTCAACGATTCGCCGGCGAAACGCGCCGCGATGGCGTCGGGCGCACGTCTTATCTGCTTCGTGACCAGCTCGGCGACGGTCGTGTCACCCGGCTGCGGATACGGCTGTTGACCGGTCGGCAGCCGCCAGGTGTCGAGCCGCTGTCGCTCGTCGTCACCGAGCATCGGCGCCTGGAACACCGGTCGGTCAGGCGCGGCCACCAAAGCACCGAGCAAACGATCGAAATGCTCGAGCAGCCGCTCCATACGGGGCGCATCGAAGACATCGGTGGCGTAGCCGGCCCGAACGCGAAGGCCGTCACCGTCAGCGACGATATTGACGCCGAGATCGAATTTGGCGTCCGCCTGCGGCAGCTCGATCTCGACCATCTCGACCCCGTTCAGCGCCCCGTTCAAATCGCGACGTTCTTGCACCGTGAACGCGACCTGGGCCAGCGGCGTGCGACTGGTGTCGTGACGATCCACCAACTCGGCGACCAGACGCTCGAACGGCACGTCCTGGTTGGAAAACGCCGACAACACCGTCGAGCGGACCCGACTCAACAGCTCGCGGAAGCTCGGATCACCGCTCAGATCGGCACGCAAGACGAGCGTGTTGACAAAGAAACCGATCAGCGTCTCGTACTTGCTCCGATGACGACCCGAAATCGGCGCGCCGATCGCGAAATCGCGCTGCCCGCTATGACGCGCCAGCACCACCTGGAGAATCGCCATGAGCGTCATGAAGAGGGTCGTGCCCGACTCCTCGGCGAGCGCGCGCAACGCGGTGACTCGGTCCGCCGGGATCACACGATCGACGCTGGCGCCTCGGCCGGTCCACATCGCCGGACGTGGATGATCGGTGGGGAGCTCGAGCACCGGCAGATCGGCGAGGGTTTCACGCCACCATGCCTGTTGGGTATCGAGCAGATCACCGAGCGTCTCACGCTGCCATAGGGCGATATCGGCATACTGCACGGCAAGCGGCGGCAAGACCTCCGCGACCGAGAGCCCGTCGCGATGGGCACGATAGAAGGCGGCAACTTCCCGCAGCAACACATCCAACGACCAGCCGTCGGACACGATGTGATGCATCGACACCATGAGCACGTACTCGTCGTCGGCGAGCCGGAGCAGGCCGACGTGAAAGAGCGGTCCGTGCTCCAGATCGAACGGGGAGTGAACCAGATCGTGGAGCCGGGCATCGAGCCGCGCCCGGCGCTTGCGCTTGCTCAGCGCGCGCAGATCGTCGACCGGCATGGCGAGGGCGTCGTGCGGTCGGATCACCTGCTCGGCGTGATCACCATGCGGCACGAAGACGGTACGCAACGTGTCATGACGCGCCACGACCTGATCGAACGCGCCACGCAAGGCGTCGACATCGAGCTCGCCCACCAATCGCAACGCCAAAGGCACGTTGTAGGCCGGGCTATCGGGTTGCAGCTGGGCTAGCAGCCAGAGTCTTTCCTGTGCCAACGACAGCGGCAGGGACTCCCCTCGATCCATGACCACCGCTGGCGCGTGATCGATCTTGGGCGCCGTATCGATCACCGCCGCGAGCGCGGCGAGTGTCGGAGTCTCGAAGATCTGGCGTAGCGAAATCTCGACACGGAGCTCGTGGCGCAATCGCGACACCAAACGGGTGGCGAGCAAGGAATGGCCACCGAGAGCAAAGAAATCGTCGCGACGACCCACTCGCTCGATCTCGAGCACCGTGGCGTAGAGCGTCGCCAATCGTTCCTCGGTCAGCGTGGTCGGCGCCTCGTATTCGGTCGTGCCATCCCATTCGGGCACCGGTAGGGCCTTGCGATCGAGCTTGCCGTTGGCGGTCAACGGCAGGCGGTCGAGCTCCATGACCACTGACGGCACCATGTAGCTGGGCAGGTCGGCGCCTACCCGAGCCCGCAACGCCGCTTCGTCGATCGGTTCCGAGGCAACGACGTAGGCCACCAAACGACGATGGGAATCATCACCGACCACCACCACCACGGCCTCGACGAGAGTCGGCTCGGCGAGCAAGGCCGACTCGATCTCCCCCGGCTCGATGCGGAAACCACGGAGCTTGATCTGTCGGTCGAGACGACCGAGAAATTCGAGACGGCCATCCTGGCGCCAACGCGCTCGATCCCCCGTGCGGTACAGACGCGCACCGGGTCGTGATGAAAAAGGATCGGGCACAAAGCGCTCGGCGGTGAGACCGGGACGCTCGAGATAACCCAGCGAGACACCGCCACCACCGGTACACAGCTCACCCGGAACCCCGATCGGCGCCAACTCGAACACGTCATCGAACACGTAGACCGTGGTCGAACGTATCGGCCCGCCGAGCGGCACCGAAGTCGTCGTCAGCTCGTCACCGGGACGAAGCGCGAAGCAGGTGGTGAAAACGGTGTTCTCGGTGGGTCCGTAGCCGTTGATCGCCGTGGTGTTCGGCAACGCGGCGCGGATGCGTCGGAAATGGCTCGGCGAGGCCGCTTCACCACCGGCCATCAGCTGCCGCACGTCATGGAGGGCGTCGATCTGAGAGTCGACCACCTGGTTGAACAAGGCGGTGGTGAAGAACACCGTGCTCACCTGGTAGTCGCGGAGCATCGCGCCGATGTCGTCGAGCGATAGCGGCGGTGGCGGCGCCACCACCAAACGCGCACCGACGAGCAACGGCCCCCACAGCTCGAGGGTGGAGGCATCGAAGGCCGGCGACGCCAGGTGAACGACGACCTGCTCCGGGCCCAGATCGGCGAAGTCAGCATCCTCGAGACGCGCGACGATATTGCCGTGGGTGACGACGACACCCTTGGGCTTGCCGGTCGAACCCGAGGTGTACATGACGTAGGCCACCGAATCGGCATCGGTCGGCACCGGCCAATCGCCGGCGCCGTCATCCTCGGCCCTACCATCGGCGCCGGTATCGACACCTTCGAACAGCTCGCTCAACACCAGCGCGGTGACCGTGTCGGGCACACGCTCATGCGTGTCTTCATCGACCAAGGCGAAACGCGCCCGCGTCTCGTCGACGATCCAGGCGATCCGCTCCTCGGGATAGGCGGTGTCGAGCGGCACGTACGAGGCCCCGGCACCGATGATCGCCAGCATCGCCACCACCGTGTCGACCGAACGCGTCGCGAAGAGCACCACCGGCTCACCGGGCGCCACGCCACGCGCGACGAGCTCCCGCGCCAAGCCACGGGCCCGCGTCACGAGCTCGGCACGACGAAGCTCGCCGTCGTCATCCACCACCGCGACCCCGTCGGGATCACGCTGCGCCAGGCGATCGACCAGGTCGAGCAGACCATCTGTCGGAAAGTGCGCGTCGCCGCCCCACGTCACGAGATGGGCGCGATCGGCCGGCGGCGCGAAGGTCGACGCGGCGAGTGAAAGATCGGGATCGTCGGCGATCCGTTCGAGCAACAGCGTCCAATGCCGTAGGAGACGCTCGGCGGTGGCGGGCTCGAAAAGCGAGGTGCGGTATTCCAGCGCGCCCCGCAAACCGCCGTCGATCTCTTCGACGATGACGCTCAAGTCGTATTTCGCGGTGATGCCGCGCACCGGCACACGCTCGACCTCGAGCCCGGGCAACGCCGGAGGCGCCGACATGGCGTTTTGCAACACCAGAAGCACCTGGACCAGCGGGGTGGTCGAGGCATCACGCGGCACCCCGAGCAAATCGACCAGCTTTTCGAAAGGCAAATCCTGATGTTGGTACGCCCCGACCGCGACGTCACGGGTGCGCTCGAGCACGGTGCGGAACGTCGGACGACCGGACAGATCGAGTCGCAACACCAGCGTGTTGACGAAAAAGCCGATCAGCGGCTCGAGCTCGGCCCGATTGCGACCGGCTACCGGCGTACCGAGGGCGACATCGTCCTGATCCGCCCAACGACCGAGCACGACACCGAATGCCGCCGACAGCACCATGAACAAGGTCGCGCCGCTCGCCTGGCCGATCCGGCGCAGCGCTTCGGTGGTCGCCGAGTCGATCTCGAACCGGGTGACGTCGCCAGCCGGATCGAGCACCGCCGGGCGGGGTCGATCGAGCGGCAAATCGAGCGGCTCGAGACCGGCGAGATGGTCTCGCCACCAGGCACTCTGCTCGGCGAGCAAGGCGAGTTCGTTGTCGCGTTGCCACACCGCGACGTCGGCAACCTGGACCTCGAGCTCGGGAAGCGACTCACCACCGACCTGCGCCGCCAGCTCACGCACCAGGACATCCATCGACCAGCCGTCCGAAATGACGTGGTGCATGGTCAGGATCAACACGTGATCGTGCTCGTCGATCCGCACCAAGAAGAGGTGCGACAGCGGCCCTCGAGCAAGATCGAACACCCGCTCGAGCTCACGGGTGAGACGCGCCTCGATCGCCTGGCCGAGGTCCGTGGACGCCATCTCGAGGGATTCCACCTCGAGCGTCACCGGCCGTGGCGGGTGAATCACCTGCAGCGGTCGGCCGTCGTCCTCGATGAACGTCGTCCGCAACCCTTCGTGACGCGCGCACAACGCCGTCCATGCCGTCTCGAGCGCGGTGACGTCGAGCCGGCCACGCAAACGCAGAGCGCTGACCAGGTTGTAGCTCGTATCGTCGGGATCGAGCTGATGCAGGAACCACAGTCGCTCCTGGGCCCACGACGCCGGCACGCGATCGCGCGCCACGGCGGTGATCGGCGGCAGCGCCTGGCTCCTCGCGGTGCGTGCCGCTTCGGCCAAGCCGGCGACGGTCGAGGTGGTGAAGACCTGGCGAAGCGGCAGCTCGATACCGAGCTGCTCACGTAGTCGTGACACCACGCGGGTGGCGAGCAGCGAGTGCCCACCGAGGGCGAAGAAGTCATCCTCGACACCGATCTCGTCGCTGCCGAGGAGATCACTGAAGATCGCCGCGATCCTCACCTCGTCGGCGTTGCGTGGCGCCGTGCGAGTCGTGGCGGCCAACACGGCGGCCGGAGTCTCCAAGGCACGACGATTGATCTTGCCGTTGGGCAGCCGTGGCATCGCGTCGAGAACGGCGATGTGCTGCGGCACCGCATGCGCGGGGAGGCGGTCGGCCAAGGCGCTACGCAACGCCTCGATTTCGACCTCACCGGTCACCCACGCGACCAAAGCCGGTTGCTCGGCGACGGTCCGCACCGCCGCGACCGCCTGTTCGACGTCGTCATGTGCGTCGAGTGCCGCTTCGACCTCGCCGAGCTCGAGACGGAAACCACGGATCTTCACCTGATGGTCGAAACGACCGAGGAACTCGAGCTCGCCATCGGCACGCCAGCGCAACCGATCACCGGTGCGATACATCCGCGAACCGGGGCGTTCCGCAAACGGATCCGGCACGAAACGCTCGGCTGTCAGCGCCGGGCGATTCCAATAACCACGCGCCAGACCGACACCGCCCAAGTACAGCTCACCCGGGGTGCCGATCGGTACGGGTCCGAGCGTCGAGTCGAGCACCCGTGCCTGGGTGCCGGTGACCGGACGACCGACGGTCGGATCACTGTCGTCATCAGGGACGTGGGCGACGGTCGAGAAGGTCGTGTCTTCGGACGGGCCGTAGAAGTTGTAGACCGCCGACGCACCAGCGGCGTACACCGCCGCCACCAGACCACGGTGTAAGGGCTCGCCGCCCAAACCGACCGACTCGACCGATTCCGGCAGCGGCATCGCCAACAGCTCGTTCATCGCCGACGGCACGGTGCTGAAAAAGGAAACGTTCTCACGCTCGGGGTGGTCGGCGAACGCCAGCGCATCTTGACCGACGATCAGCGTCCCGCCTGCCGCGAGCGTGGCGAAGACTTCGAAAATCGATACGTCGAAGTTGATCGAAGTACCGAAAAACATACCGCCGTATGCGTGACGCGGATAGGTCTCGAGCGCCCACTCCAAGAGCGCGGCGGTGCTGCGATGGGTGATCGCGACGCCCTTCGGCCGACCGGTCGAGCCCGAGGTGTAAATCAGATACGCCAGGCTATCCTGCCCAGGCGCCACCGCCGCGTCGACCCGCGCGGTCGTCTCGACGCGCGGATCGAGCGTTTCGACGCCAAAATCGGTGAACCGACGCGCTGCGTCGCGCGCCAAGACCACCGGCGCCCGCGTATCGTCGAGGATGAAACGCAGCCGGGCCTCGGGGTACGCGGGATCGAGCGATACATAGGCGCCACCCGCCATCATTACGCCGAGCATCGCGACGATGAGATCGGGGTGACGCTCCATCGCCACACCGACCGGTGTTTCGGCCCCGACACCCCGATCACGCAGGACCGCCGCCAGCCGCTCGGTGCGCTCGAGCAGCTCGGCGTAGGTCAGCACGGTGGTGCCGTCGGTGAGCGCGACCGTCTCGGGATACGCCCGCGCGGCGGCGCGAACATACGACACGACGGTCGCTCCCTCGGGCGCGGCCCGTCCGGCTTCACTGGCCAGCGGACCGAGTAGCCGAGTGACCTCGGCGGTACCCAAGAACGCCAGCCGGGAGATCGGTGCCTCGGGCGTCTGGGTCGCCGCATGGGCCAGACGCCTGATGCGTGGCCACCAGCTCTCGGCGGTGCTGGCGTCGAAGCGATGGTTGTCGTACTCGAGAAAACCACCGACCGTCCCGTCGGCGCGCTCGATCAACGACACGGTGAGATCGAATTTGGCCTGTGCCGCGGTGGCCGGCAGAAGATCGACGGTCACCCCCGGCAGGCTCAGCTCGAGCGGGTCGTTCTGCACCGCGAGCATGACCTGGAAGAGCGGCGTCGCGCTGAGCTCCCGATCGGGCGCGACGGCCTGGACCACCTGCTCGAACGGCGCGTCCTGGTGAACGAACGCCTCCAACACACGCTCGCGCACGGTACCGAGAAGCTCGGCGAAGGTCGGCTCACCGTCGAGCGAGGCGCGGATCACCACCGTGTTGACGAAGAGACCGATCAGCGGCTCGGTGGCGGGATGATCCCGACCGGCCACCGGAACGCCCACAGCGAAATCGTCCTGGGCCGCCAATCGACCGAGCACCACCTGAAGCACCGCCAGCAACACCATGAAGCGCGTCGCGTCGTGAGCCGCGGCCAGCTCGTCGAGCGCCGCCACTTCGTGCATGGTCAGGCTCACCGGCACCAGGCCAGCGGCGCCGCTCGCATCGGCGCGTCGGGGCCGATCGGCGGGCAGGTCGAGCACCGGCACCTCGGTGAGTCGCTCACGCCAGAAGTCGATCTGACGACGGTGACGTTCAGCGTCGAGACGCTGACGCTGCCAGGCCGCGTAGTCGGCGTATTGCACCGCCAGCGGCGCCGCGGACTGCCCGGCATAGCTCGCCGTCACCTCACCCAACAACACACCGACCGACCAACCGTCGGCGACGATGTGATGCAGGCTCACCGCGAGGATGTGGTCGTCGTCATCGAGGGCGAGCAGCGTCGCCCGCAACAGCGGACCGGTGGCCAGGTCGAACGGCCGCGCCGCTTCGGCATCGAGCCACTCGCGCACCACCCTCGCGACAGCGGGCTCGAGATCATCGAGCCCGGTCGAGATTTCCGACGTCGTCGTCTCCGCGTCTGTGGTCGCGAAAACCGCCGGCGTTTCGACACGCCACGCGAACGACGGCTCGGTGTGCATACGGGCCACCGGCACACCGTCGACCTCGTCGAACGTGGTGCGCAACGCCTCGTGACGCGTCACGACTTGGGTCAAGGCGGCGCGTAATGCCTCGCGATCGAGCTCGCCACGCAGCCGCACGGCACCCGGCATGGTGTACGCCGTGCGTCGCTCCGGCTCGAGACGATCGAGAAACCACAAACGTTCTTGTGCCGAGGTGAGCACCGGCGCCGCGTCGTCGGAACGTGGCACCAGCGGCGCGGCCGCCACCAAATCGAGATCCAAGAGCGCCTTCGCCAGCTCCGCCGGAGTCGAACGCTCGAAAAGGGTGCGTAGCGGCACCTCGACGTCGAGATCTTCGCGCAGTCGGTTGGCCACCCGCGTGGCGAGCAGCGAATGACCACCGAGCGCAAAGAAATCGTCGTGACGTCCGACTCGCTCGATCCCGAGCACATCGCCGAAGAGATCCGCGACGATCGTCTCGGTCACGCCAGCCGGAGCTTCATACACCGTCGCGTTGGCGAGCTCGGGCGCCGGCAAGGCGGCACGATCGACCTTGCCCGACGGGGTGAGCGGCAACGAATCGAGCGCGCCGAACGCCGCCGGCACCATGTAATCGGGCAGCAGACCAGCGATCCACGTCCGCAGAGCGTCGCCATCCACCTCGGCGTCGGGCTCGGGCACCCACCACGCCGCCAGCTTCTTGGTGCCGCCGTGATCGTGATCGAGCACCGCCGCGTCACGCACCTCGGGATGACGTCGCAACGTGGTCTCGATCTCACCGAGCTCGACACGGAAACCACGGATCTTGATCTGCTGATCGACACGACCGACGAACTCGACCGCGCCATCGGTCCGCCACCGGCCGACGTCACCGGTGCGATACAGCCGCGCGCCGGCGTCCGGGCTCGACGGATGCGGCACGAACGACTCGGCGGTGCGTCCGGGTCGACCCAAATAGCCACGCGCCAAACAGGTGCCACCGAGATAGATCTCCCCCGGCACGCCGACCGGTACCGGCTCGAGCGTGGCGTCGAGAATGTGGAGCTCGACCCCGTGCACCGGAAAACCGATCGGCAGCGTCCGCACGTCTTCGTCGGGCGGAATCAGATAACGCGTGACCGACACCGTCGCTTCGGTGGGACCGTAACGATTCTCCAGCCGCGTGTCGCCGTGGACACGATAAAAGCGCTCCGGCAAGGACGTCGGCACGGTTTCGCCACCGGTCACCATGGTGCGGAGCTCGGTGCACTCGGCAAAGGTCGGCTCGTCGAGGAGCAGCGTCAGAAGCGTCGGTGGGAACGACGCGTGGTTGATGCCGTATTCGCGGAGCAGCTCGGCGAGATATCGCGGATCGCCTTCACCACCCGGACGCGCCATGACACAGGTGCCCCCGGCGACCCATGGCGAAAAGATCTCACCCACCGCGACATCGAACGAGATCGTCGTCTTGTGGAGCAACACCACGTCGGCGCCGAAATCCGAGGTCTTCGACCACTCCAAGCGATGCGCGATGGCGCGATGCGACACCACGACGCCCTTGGGTCGACCGGTCGAGCCCGAGGTATAGATGACGTAAGCCGCATGATCGGCATCGAGCGCGACATCCGGCCGCGTGCTCGGCGCCTTCGCGATCACCGCTTCGTCGCGATCGAGCACGACCAGATCGAGACCGTCGCCTTCTCGACCGCCGAGGTCGTCCGGCAGCCGCTTCACCAGTCGCTCGACGGTGATCAGATGGCTCGCCTCGGCATCGGCGAGCATGAAAGCCTGACGTTCGTTCGGTAGGGCCGGATCGATCGGTAGGAACGCCGCGCCCGCCTGCAACGTGGCGAGCAGGGCGACCGGTAGATCGAGCCCACGCTCGAGCGCCACCGCGACCACCGACTCGGGCCCGACACCCGACGAAACGAGATGGTGCGCCAGCCGATGCGATCGCTCGAGAAGCTCGCGATAGGAGAGGCTCTCGGCCTCGAACCGTCCGGCTTTGGCATCCACGGCTTCGAAGATCACCGCATGGTGGTCGGGACGTGCCGTCGCGCTCGCCGCCACCAGGTCGTGCAACAACGTCGACGCGGGCTGGCTGTCCCCACCATCGATCCATGTCGCGAGATCGGCCGCCGCCGCGGGTGACATCAACGGCAGACGGGTGATCGGCACCTCGGGGGTCGCGAGCGCGGCATCGAGCAGGGTGACGAATTGATCCGCCAACCGCTCGATCGTCGCGCGTTCGAAAAGACGGGTTCGATACGCCCAATAGCCGACGATGTCGGGCTCGGTATCGGCGAGCAGCAGGGTGAGCTCGAATTGCGACGTCGGCGGCGTCATGCCGATCGAGGTCATGGTGCGCGGGCCGAGCGGTAGCGCGGCACCGGTGGTGCCGGCGATATAGCCCGCCACCTTGATGGATTCGCCTCGGCGATCCTGTTGCCACGCGAATTGCACCTGCGCCAACGGCTGACGACCGTGACTCTCGGCGGCGATCTCGTCGACCACCAGCGGGAAGGGAAAGGCGCGATTGTGAAACGCCTTGCGCGCCGCATCGCCGACCCGTGTCACCAGCTCCGTGAAGCTCGGTGCATCACCGAGCTCGGCTCGCACCACCACCGGGTTGACCAAATAGCCGACCACCGACGCCAGCGCGGCGCGGCCACGCAGAGTCATCGGCGACGCGACATTGACCGCCTCGGCGCCCGACCAGCGTGCCAACAGTGTCTCGAGGGTGGCCAGCAAAACCGCGTACATCGTCGTGCCGTGCTCGGTCGTGAACGCACGCAGCCGATCGGCGAGCTCGCGAGGCAGACGGATCGGTAGATTGGCACCGCTGAGATCGTCGACTTGGAAAGCGGGATGATCGACCGGCAAATCGAGCGGCTCGGTCGCGCCGTCGAGCGTCTCGCGCCAAAAGTTGCGCAAGCGCTCGCCACGCTTGCCGGCGAGCATCTCGGTTTCGCGATATACCTGGCTGACGAAATCGGTCTTGGGTGGCGCGAGATCAGGCTCCCGTCCGTCGATCAACGCACCGTAGACCGTGTCGAGCTCGCGCAACAAAAGCGCCAGCGACCAATAATCCGACACGATGTGGTGCACCGCGATGACCAGTGCGAACTCGTCGTCGGCGTCGTCGAAGCTCAGCAGCGCGGCACGGAAAAGCGGCCCTTTTTCGATATCGAACGGCTGATAGGCGAACGTGCGTACATCGTCGAGCAATGTCGCGTCGCGGGTTGCGCCGAGATGCCACTCGAAACGCGGCTCCTCATCGAGCTCGGCGACCGGTTTGCCATCGTCCTCGACGATCCGCGTACGCAACGCCGGATGACGCTCGACCAAATAGACGAAAGCGCGGTGCAGCACATCCGCATCCATCGCGCCACGGATCCGAGCCGCGCCGGCGATGACATACGCAACACTGTCCGGAGCCAGTCTATGGAGGAAATAAAGCGCCCTTTGTCCAGCTGACAAAGGACCACTGTCGACAACGGCGGTAGCACCGTGATCTTGCATATTTGGAACCTCGAACCGAGCTGTACGGCAGCACAGCTAAAACACGAACCTTCTCTGCCCCTACCCTGTACCCTATGACGCGAACGACGGCATTGCAATTCAGGTGCTTGTGATAGCGTTCGTAAAGAGATTCAGGCCACTTCTCCGCTAACGAAGAAGAGGCTCGAAGTCACTCATACCTACTCGTCGCGTGGCCGTCGACCACGCGACTCAGCACATGCACAAGGACGATCCGAGGGGGGTCACCATGTTCGAAGACGACGACGATCGCATCTACAAAGTGGTCCACAACCACGAAGAGCAATACTCCATCTGGCCGGCCGACCGCGAGCTGCCGCTCGGCTGGACCGCCGACGGCACCGAAGGCACCAAGAAAGAGTGTCTGGACCACATCGAAGAAGTGTGGACCGATATGCGCCCGCTCAGCCTGCGCAAAAAGATGGAAGAGATGGACAAGCAAGCCCAGGCCGACGCCTGAGCTCGTCATCTCGATCCATCACGCTCAGAATCCGACGCGACGCATCACCGCGCGTGGCAAAAAACGGATCACCAACATGATCCAACGCCACATCGCCGGTGCGTACACTTCGGGCCGCCGCCGATCGATCGCGCCGAGCACGCGACGCGCCACCGCGTCGGGTTGACCGGCGAACGGCGGCGGCTTCAAACCGGCCGTCATCCCCGTGTGGACAAAGCCCGGTTTGACCGCGATCGTCACCAGCCCTGCCGCCCGATAGCGATGATCGAGCGCCTCCAGATAGCGCGATAGACCCGCCTTGGCGGCGCCGTAGATCGCCGTCGGCTTGCGTCCACGTTCGCCCGCCACCGACGAAAACACACACAGCACCCCACCGCCCCCGGCGAGCAAGAGCCGTCGCGCATGCTCGCAAAAGGCCACGGTGTGGGAAAAATCGAGATTCATCAGCTCGATCGCCGCGTCGGTATCGGCTTCGAGCGCGTCCTGCGTGGCGAAGATCCCGGCGGTCACCACCACCGTATCGAGCCCGCCGAGCGCCTCACGGGCGGCTTCGAGCGCCGGTGCAAAGCTCGCCGGATCAGCAAGATCGCATCGTGCCACACCTACCGCACCCTTCTTCGACCCGCTCCGCGCCTCGAGATCGCGCGCGCTCAACGCCAAATCATCATCGTTACGCCCGAGCAAAAAGAGCGCGTCGCCCCGCTCGGCCATCAGCCGCGCCAACGACCGTCCCATCCCTTTGGTGGCACCGAAAAACGCAACCTTCATGATCCTTCTCCTCGGCTGGTCAAGAACCGAACACACGTCGTGACAAGGAGCTCGCCAACCGCGCCTCGGGATCGACCGATTCACGCACCTGAGCGAAGGCATCGAGACGTTCACCTTCCATCGCGCGTACGTGCGTCGCACGGCTGAGCGCGTCTTTGGTCAGGTAAATCCGCCCACCCGTCGCGGCGACCTGGTCGTTGAGTCGATCGACCACTCGCTGAAGATCGTCACGCATCGGCAGATCGAGGGCGATCGACATCCCCGGTCGTGGAAACGACAACAGACCCTCGCCTTCGTCACCACAATCCTTGAGCACGGTGAGAAAGGACGCCACGCGTTCGTCCGACAAAATTGCCAAAAAGCGACGCACAGCTTCGATCCCGGCATCGCTCGGAATGACACATTGATATTGCGTGAACCCCGCCGCACCGTACACACGATTCCAATCTCGAATGGCATCGAGCGGAAAGAAAAAACGTTGTGGATGGACGATGCCCCGCTGCTTGCGTGGCCGATGACGATGGTAGTACGCCTGGTTGAACCATCGCACGGTGGTCGCGTTGAGCACACCCCGAGGAAAATCGAACGGCACGCTCGGCCCCGAAAGTGGACAAGGTGGCGCGGCCGGCGCCTCGTAGGGCTCGGCCCATCGACCCTGCATGAGAATGCCTCGACCGAGCGCCGAACCTTCCGCCAACGAGTCGATCCAGGCGACGGTGAATTCCCAATCGGCCGCCGCCCGTCGCAAGCCACGCACCACCGCCTCGAGATCGGGCAGACGCTCGCTTTCCTGCCAGATCCACGCCGAGGGGATTTTCTCGAGCCGTACGACGACGTCGAGAATATGTCCGGTGAGCCCCATGCCACCCAGGGTGGCGACAAAGAGCTCGGCGTGCTCGGTTCGTGAACAGCGGACGATATCGCCACTCGCCAGACGCAACCGCAACGCATCCACCCAACGACCGAAGGTCCCGTGAACGTGATGATTCTTGCCGTGGACATCCGACGCCACCATGCCACCCAGCGTGACGAATTGCGTCCCGGGCATCACGGGTGATGCCCAGCCACGTGGCAAGAAAAGCCGATTGAGCTCGAGAAGGGAAAGACCAGCCTCGG
>JBCDBH010000060.1:0-20954 GCA_039184055.1 Acidobacteriota bacterium | reverse complement strand
CGGCGACGGTCTCCTGCGTCAAGATCTGTGCGCCGAAGCCATCCGCCTGGGTGGTCTCCTGCTCGGCGAGCCCCGTACCGCGCATCCCAACGTCCACGCCCTGCTCGCCTTGATGTGCCTGCAGGCGGCGCGCTTCGGCACCCGTGGCGACGAAACCGATCTGGTGTTGCTCCGCGACCAAGACCGTGCGCAATGGGATCGTCGGCTGATCACCCGGGGCATGCGGCATCTCGATCACGCCATCGCCGGGGACGAGATCAGCCGCTGGCATGTCGAAGCGGCGCTCGCCGCCGAGCACGCCACCGCGCCGTCGTGGCGCGACACCAACTGGCGTCGGATCGTCGAGCTCTACGACGATCTCCACCGTCTCGCGCCTTCGCCCGTCGTCGCCCTCAACCGCGCCGTCGCCGTGGCGCAACGCGATGGCGCGACGAGCGGCCTCGCGGCCCTCGCCGAGCTTGCCGACGATCCGCGACTCGACGGCTTTCACCGGCTTCACGCCGTCGAAGCCGAGCTCCTCGTCGATCTCGGTGAGCGTGAGCGCGCGCGCGAAGCCTTCACCCGCGCACTCGCCTGCCCGTGCTCGGCGGCCGAACGCGCCTACCTCGAGCGCCGGGTCGCGACACTGCTTCAGTCGTAAGTTGTTTCAGTCGTAGAGGTAGTCGTCCTGCACCCGGCCATCGTTGTAGTAGACCACCAGACGACTCGGCGCACGATCACGGGCGATCTTGCGCGCCGCGCTCAACCCCGCGCGCTTGTTCGGAAAGCTCTCGAGCACGCCATCCGGCTCGGCCTCGATATGCCAGCCACCACCCTCGGTCGGACGCAGGCGAAGCGTGGCGCGGGCGCGCGCGCCGGGGCGTGACGCGAGAGGCTCCACCGCGGGTTCATCCACGGGAGCTTCTTCGGCGGGTGATTCGTCGACCACCGGCGCGATCTCCTCGGTCTCGGATGCAGCCGGATCCGCTACCGCCGGCTCTTCTTCGACCGGGGCCGGTGCCGAAACCGGTGTCTCCTCACGCACCATCGGCTCGACCGGTCGTGGCCCACCCGTGGCCGGTGGTGGGCCGGGCCACGGCTCGCGATCACCCAGAATCCGCAACACCGCCACGGTGGCCCCGAACACCGCGACGAGCAGCCCGACCACGGCCGCGATCACGATACCTGGACATTCGCAACATGCTTTGGCTCGGTCGCCTATCGTCATGGGATCTCCGCTCGTCATCGGTTTTGCCTCCGGCCCACGCACGGACCACACCGTTCACATTGTAGCGAGTCTTCGCGAACCGGGCACGAACGGTCGTTCTGCTACGAGCTTTCGCGACGAGTGACATACTGATCGCGACGACAAAACCCTCGAGATCCGGTTGCCAACGCTATATCCGATAGGAGGATGTCCCATGGTCGACGTCAAAGCGGTCGCGAAACCCAAACCTTCGATCCTCGAATCGGTGGCGCTCGAGGGCGTCGCCGCGCCGGCGCGGGACGTGCTCCCGGGTAACACCGGCTCGCGCCCGGCCGGAGCCAGCCGTGCCAGTCAGCTTTTGGTGCGTGGCAAGGCCGACCCGCGTCGCCACATGCTCGAAACGGTGATCGGGGGCGTCGATCAGCGCCAACGCATTCTCGAAACGGATCTCACCCCCTGGCGCATGATCTGCTCGCTCGAAATGCACAGCCCCAACGGCGGTAGCGCGGTCGGTACGGGCTGGCTGGTCGGTCCACGCACCATCATCACCGCTGGGCATTGCGTGTTCAGCCACATGTTCTTCGGCGGCTGGGCCGATCGCATCGTGGTGCGTCCCGGACGCAACGGTGACGAAGAGCCATTCGGCGCGGTCGAGAGCCGACGCTTCGGCGCCACCGATCGATGGGTGGAAGCCGAAGAGGCCGATTTCGATATCGGGGTGATCCACCTCGATCAATCGATCGGTGACGAGCTCGGCTGGTTCGCGGTGGCGACGCAAGGCCCGGACGAGCTGGTCGACGCGCAGATCAACATCAGCGGCTATCCCGCCGATCGTGGTCGCGGACGCGAACAGTACTTCCACGCCAACAATGTCCTGCGAGTCAGCGATCGTCGCGTTTTCTACGACGTCGATACCGCCGGTGGACAAAGCGGCGCACCCGTATGGGTCTACGCGGACGACTCTCCCGACGCCGAGCCGATCGTGGTCGCGATTCACGCCTACGGGGTCGGCGGCACGCCACGGAGCTTTGGCATCACCGCCAACTCGGCGCCACGCATCATTCCCGAAGTCCACGATCTGATTCGTGGCTGGATCGAGGAAGATCGCGTCGACGAGCCGGCTGGCGACGAGCCGAGCCCCCCTCACGACAAGCCGAAACCCACCGGCAACTACCGTTCCTGATCCGGATGTAAGAGCCATGTAAATCCCGGATCGAGATTTCGGGCCTTGGCGGGTATCATAGGCGGCCCGCGCGTATCTAGCTCGCGGGCCCCACCGCCGTTCCTGGCTATTCGGCTGGCTACTCGTTTAAGACACGCGCGTCATCGAATCTCCGCCAGCCGCCCTATCTTCGCTCCGGGAGAGTTCATGCATCACGACATTTCTTCCATCGCCCGGTTTCTCGCGTTCGTCCTTTCTCTGACCCTCGCTCCGATCGCCCACGCGACCGAAGAGCGCACGGCTGCCGACGAGCTCACGGGCACCGTGCTCACCGATCTCGGTGTACCGCTCGAACAAGCGAAAGTCAGCGTCGTCGACGACAACCAAAGCGCCGCCTACACCGATCGCGATGGCCGCTTCACGATCGCCTGCGCGTCGCCTTGTGTCTTGTTGATCGAGCATCCGCGCTTCATCGAGCACGTCACCCAAGGCATCGATGTCGCCACCGCCGACCTCGAAATCAAACTGGATCCCAAACAAGCGGTCTACGAAGAGATCGTCGTCTCGGCCACCCGTGGTGGTGACGGCGACGCCTTCGCCCCGGTCTCGATCGCTTCGACGGTGATCAAAGTCGACGACAAAGCCGCGCCTCCGGTCACCCTCACCGAAATGGTCGAGAGCGTCGCCGGCGTGGCGGAAAACGGCCAGGGCGGCATCTTCCGCGTCTTCTCGATTCGGGGCATCTCTGGACAACGCGTGCTCAGCCTGATCTCGGGCGCGCGCATCACCAGCGAACGCCGCGCCGGCGTCTCGACGTCGTTTCTCGACCCGCTCTTGATCGGCTCGGTCGACGTCCTGCGTGGCCCCGCCTCGACCTACTACGGCTCGGGCGCCCTCGGTGGCGTGGTGCAGGTCTTCCCGCGTCAGAGCGAAAACAGCTGGGCCGAGCTCGGCTACGACAGCGCCGGTGACGGCAGCGTCGTGGCGGCCGGTTGGGGCGACGGCGAATGGTCGGTGGCGGTGGCACACCGGCAACGCGACAACGCCGAAACCCCCGATGGCGACGAGCTCTTCACGCAATTCACCCAGACGTCGGCGGCGCTGTCGCGTGATTGGCGCCGGGGCAACACGCAGTACCAAATCCTCGCCGTGCCGTCTTTTGGTGAAGACATCGGCAAGGACTCGCAACGCTTTCCCAGCCGACCGACGATCTATCCCGAAGAGAATCACCTGCTGCTGCGCTTCGCCGCCGAGCACGATAGCGGCTGGAAGCTCGAAGCCTGGGCTCACCCGCACGACCTGACCACCGAAACCCTACGCCCGAGCGAGCGGATCAACACGGTGGAAAACGAGACCTTCGATTTCGGCGCCTCGTGGCAGCAGAGCTGGCGCCGCGGCGATCTCTCGGGTCTGGTCGGTGTCGACTATTTCGGCCGTCGTGACGTCAACGCCAGCGAGCGCGAGCTGCGCTTCGCCGATCAATCGGTGAGCGTCACCGACACCCTCGCAGATGCCCAGGAAGACGAGATCGCCGCCTTCGCCACCGCGCGCTGGACCTGGGGACCGGTGGGCATGCAGGCCGGCACCCGCTACACCGTGCAACAACAGGACAACGCCAGCACCGACTTCGACGTCGACAGCGATGGCGCGCTCACCGGCTTCGTCGGCGCCGTGATGCCACTCGGCAAAGGCTTCGAGCTCGCCGGCAATCTCGGTACGGGTCTGCGTTTCCCCAACCTCTCCGAGCGCTTCTTCACCGGCACCACCGGTCGTGGCGACATCATTTCGAATCCCAATCTCGACCCGGAACGCTCCTTCAACAGCGACCTCTCACTCCGCTGGTACGGCGAGAAGACCTTCTTCTCGTTCGGTGTCTTTCGTCAGGACATCGACGATTACATCGAGCGGATCGAGCTCGACGACGGCAGCTTGACCTTCGTCAATCTACGTTCGGGCACCATCGACGGCATCGAAATCGAAGGCTTCACCGAACTCAATGATCTATGGCGTCTGTCGTGGAACGGCCATCTGCTCGACGGCGAAGACGACGACGGCGTGCCGCTCTCGGACGTCCCACCCGATCGTCTACAGGTGTCGTTGCACTACAGCTCGGGGCCGTGGAACGGCAAGGTCGACTTTCAATATCGTGCCGAGAAGGACGATCCGGGCAGTGGCGAAATGGCCATTCCCGACGCCAACCTGGTGTCGGCGAGCGTGCGCTGGAGCTTCACCGACGAGCTCGCGGTCTCGCTCACCGGGAGCAATCTGCTCGACGAGTCGTATTTCCCGACCGCCGATGATCTCGCCACCCTGGCGCCGGGCCGCGCCTTTGGTCTCGGCTTGTCCTGGTCGCGGTGACGCCACGGCGCGGGCAAAAAAAATGACCCCGGACGCTATCCCGGGGTCGTACACGGAGAGGAAGAAGCTCGACAGGTGGTACGCATGAATCATCAGAAGGTTGCGTTCGTTCCCGCATTCGTTTTCAGCCTCGTTTTGGCCAGCGCCTGCCTCGCCGCGCCCGCGCCTCCGGCGCCGGCGATCGCCGCCGAGAGCATCGAGAATTGGTATCGGATGACCATCGACGATACCCCCGCGGGTTGGATGATGACCCGCGAGGAACGACGTGGTGATCAACGACTGACCTCGAGCGAAACCGAGCTCGTCCTGAGCCGTGGCCAGCAAGAGGTGACGATGTCGATCGCCAGCCGCTTCACCGAAAGCGCCGACGGCCAACCGATCAGCGGCTTTCTTCGCCAGGGACTCGCCGGCCAGCCGATGGAGACCACCTACACCTTCGAAGGCGACGTGGTGACCATCTCGAACCGGCAAAACGGCAACGTGGTGGGCGTACGCGAAACCGCGCTCCCCGCTGGCGAGTGGCTCACCCCGGGTCGAGCCGCCGACTACGTCGCCGAGCGCGCCCTCGCCGGTGACGACGAGATCACCGTCACCACCCTCGACCTCCAGGTCGGCTTGCGTCCGGTCGAAATCCGCTGGGTCCGCCAAGGCGAGGACACCCTCACCATCGACGGCGAACCGCTCGCCACCACCCGCTGGGCCCAGGCCGTCGACGCCATGGCCGGCATGGTCAGCACGGTGCATCTCGACGGCGAAGGCTCCATCGTACGCACCGAAACCTCGCTCATGGGCATCGCCCTGAGCGCCACCCGGACGAGCAAGGACATCGCGCTCGGGACGGCGAGCGAGGCCCCCGAGCTGCTCACCCGATCGCTGATCACCCCGTCCAAGCCGATCGCCGCGCCGCGCAAGACCCGCCAGGCGAGCTACCGGCTCCACCTGGTGCCGGGCGCCGATCTCGACACGCTGAGCAACGCCAATATCCCGTCGGTCGGTCACCAGCGGGTCGAAACTGAAGAAAACACCATCCGGGTCACCGTCGATCTCGACGGACCGCCGGTGACCGCCGAGCCGCTCAGCACCGCCGAGCGTGAGCGCCACCTGCGCGCCACGCCGTTTCTCGACCACACATCTCCCGAGATTCGCGAGCTGATCGGTCCCGCCCTCGCCGACACGAGCGACGACCCCCGAGCCCGCGCCGAAGCGTTGCGGACCTTCGTGCACGGTCACCTCGAAATCCGCAATCTCGACACGCTGCTCGCCACCGCCACCGAAGTCGCGGCGACCCGACGTGGCGATTGCACCGAGCACGCCGTGTTGCTCGCCGCCATGCTGCGCGGTGCCGATTTGCCGTCACGGGTGGCGGTCGGGCTGGTCTTCGTCGACACCTTCGCGGGCGCCACCGACGTCTTCGGCTACCACATGTGGACGCAGGTGTGGATCGACGACCATTGGCTCGATCTCGACGCGGTCTTCGCCACCCCCTTCGACGCCACCCACATCACCCTCGGCAGCTCGCCGCTCGACGAAGAGAACAGCGCTTTGCTCGACACCATGGACGTTCTGCCACTCATCGGCAGCCTCGAGATCGATGTCCTAGAGACCGAGAAGTAGGAGAGTTCGCGGCTCGTTTTGACAAAAAAGATCAGGACAGTCCACAATCGAAAAATCGTCGACTGTCATGGTTGGGTGTTGGCCTGGGTCGCGTATTGCGGCGCCGGCTCACGATCCTCGTCCCTCTTTCGATTTCACGTCATTTCTCTTTCACGGAGACCGCATATGCGTACGCCACTGAACCGGGCTTGGCCTCTGTTCTTCATTGCCCTACTTTCTCTCGCGCTGCTCACCACCGGCTGCCAGCAGCCGTCGACCACCGAAGATACCGCTGGCGCCGAGGCCACCGCGCCCGCCGAGGCCGGCACGCTGACCGTCTACTCCGGTCGCAACGAAAGTCTCATCGGCCCGATCCTCGAGCAATTCGAAGCCTGGTCGGGTACCGAGGTCGAGGTGCGCTACGCCAGCACCGCCGAGCTCACCGCCACCCTGCTCGAAGAAGGCGACGCCTCGCCCGCCGATGTCTTCATCGCCCAAGACGCCGGCGCGCTCGGCGCCCTGGCCGCGTCGGGCCGCTTCGTCGCCCTCCCGGATGACGTGGTGAGCACCGTACCGGCGAGCTTTCGCGACCCCGAGAACCTCTGGGTGGGCCTGTCCGGCCGCGCGCGCGTGGTGACCTACAACCCCGACCGAATCAGCGTCGACGAGCTTCCCAAGACCCTCGAAGAGGTGACGGAACCGCGCTACAAAGGCCGGTTCGGTCTCGCGCCGACCAACGCTTCGTTCCAGGCTCACATGGCCGCCTACAGCGTCGAAAATGGTGCCGAGGCGCTCGCCACCCTGCTCGCCGGTTTCAAAGCCAACGAGCCGAGCAGCTATCCCAAGAACACCCCGCTGGTCGAAGCGGTGGTCAACGGCGAGATCGACTTCGGTCTCACCAACCACTACTACCTGTGGCGCGCCCTCGCCGAGGCGCCCGACGCGCCGGGTCGTAACTTCACCATGCCGGGCTCGGGTGTCGCGGGCTTCGTCAACCTCGCCGGTGTCGGTGTGATCAGCGATCATCCGGTCGCCAACAAGCTGGTCGCGTACCTGCTTTCCGAAGACGGTCAGCGCTACTTCGCCGACGAAACCTACGAGTACCCGCTCACCGCCGAGGTCGAGCCGTCGGTGGATCTGGCGCCGCTCGACGAGCAGCTCGAGTCCCAGATCGATTTCGCCGCCGTGTCCGACGCGCTCGAGGCGACTCTCGAAGCCATCGTCGCCAGCGGTCTGCTGGAATAGTCGATGCGCCAGGCTTCCGAGATCCATCCCGACGACACGCCCAAGGGCGTGGGATGGCTCGGGGCTCGGTTGGGCATGGGCCGGCGGCGTCGCGCGCCGGCCATGCTCGTCGTACCCGCCTTGGCCACCGCCGCGGTGGTCAATCTCCCCCTCGTGTATTTGGGGATTCGCGCTAGCCAAAACGGCTTCGATAGCTGGCTCGACGCCGTCTCGACCCCCTTCGTCGGCGGTCTGATCACCCGCACGCTGCTCTTGGTGATCGGTGTCGTCGCGCTGGCGATCCTCGTCGCGGTGCCGCTCGCCTGGCTGGTGACCCGCACCGATCTTCCGGGACGACGGCTATGGGCGGTGCTCGGCGCCATGCCTCTCGTCTTTCCGTCGTACGTCTCGGCCTACGCCCTGGTCGCCGTGCTCGGCCCGCGTGGCTTCGCGCAGAGCTGGCTCAGGGTCGAACGCCTGCCCGATATCGCCTACGGCTACTCCGGCGCCCTGCTCACCCTGGCGTTGTTCACCTACCCTTATATCTATCTCCCGCTGGTCGGCACCTTGCGTAGTCTCGACCCGGCGCTCGAAGACAGCTCCCGAGCCCTCGGGGTGGGTCGTTGGCGCACTTTCTTCGCGGTCGTGCTGCCACAGCTCCGGCTGCCGATCCTCGCCGGCGCCTTGCTCGTCGCCCTCTACACGCTGTCGGATTTCGGTGGCGTCGCGATCGTGCGCTACAACACCTTCACGCTCGCGGTCTACAACGCCTACACCAGCCTGCACGACCGCACCATGGCGGCGTCGCTGGCGGTGGTTCTGGTGCTCTTGACCCTGGTGCTCTTGGCGCTCGAGGCCTTTCTCGGCCGACGCAATCGCCCCACCCGGCAGCGCCCGAGCCGACCACCCGAGCTCATTCCGCTGGGTCGCTGGCGCTGGCCGGTGCTTGCCGGCATCGGCTCGTGGAGCGTCTTGACGGTCGGCATGCCGCTCGGCGTAGTGACTTATTGGGGCATTCGCGGCTTGTTCGCCGGACGTGATCTCGAGCGCGCCGGCAACGCGGTGATCGGCTCGCTCACCGTGTCGTTGATCGCCGCCGTGTGCGCGGCGGTGCTCGCCCTGCCGATCGCGGTGTGGTCGGTGCGCCACCGCAACCAATTGTCACGGGTCACCGAACGTCTTTCGTACGCCGGCTACGCGCTCCCCGGCTTGGTGATCGCGCTGGCCATGGTTTTTTTCGCCACCCGTGCCGTGCCGATGTTCTACCAAACCCTGCCCATCCTCGTGCTGGCCTACGTCATTCGCTTCCTCCCCGAAGCGACCGCGTCGACCCGCGCCTCGCTCACCGCGGTGGCCCCGGCCTTCGAGGAAGCGGCGCGGAGCCTCGGGCAAAGTCCCTGGCGGGTGTTGCGAACGGTTACACTACCGATGATTTTGCCCGGCATCACCGCCGGCGCTGGCTTGGTATTTCTGACGTCGATGAAAGAGCTACCCGCGACGCTGCTGTTGCAACCCACGGGCTATCGCACCTTGGCGACCGATATTTGGACCTTTGCGTCAGAGGGCTTTTACACCTCCGCATCGCTCCCGGCGCTGGCGTTGCTCATCGCCACCGCGCCGCCGCTCTACTACCTCACCATCCGCCCCGCCCTCCAGCGCCGTACGAGTAGACAGCCATGAGTCAACTCGCCATCGACAACCTGGTGGTGCGCTACGGCGCCGTCGACGCCGTCGACCACGTCAGCTTCGAGGTCGCCGAAGGCTCTTTGACCGCCGTGGTCGGTCCGAGCGGCTGTGGCAAGACCAGTCTGCTGCGCGCCATCGCCGGTTTCGAAGTCCCGGCGCGTGGCACCATCCACCTCGCTGGTGAGCTGGTCGCCGGACCCAAACGCTGGGTGGCGCCGGAAAAGCGCCGCGTCGGCATGGTCTTTCAACAGGGTGCGCTCTTTCCGCACCTCACCGTGCTCGACAACGTGCGCTACGGCCTGCGTGGCAAAAACGTCAAAGCCCATGCCCGCGCCGTGCTCGAGCTCGTCGGTCTGCCACATCACGGCGATCGCTTTCCCGACGAGCTCTCCGGTGGCGAGCAACAACGCATCGCCCTGGCGCGCGCGCTGGCTCCGGCGCCACGTCTCGTCCTTCTCGACGAGCCCTTCTCCAGCCTCGACGCCAATTTGCGTCGGCGTCTCCGTGACGAAGTTCGCGAAGTGCTCCGTCAAGCCGAAGCCACTGCCCTCCTCGTCACGCACGACCTCGAAGAAGCCCTGTCGATCGCCGACACTGTGATTGTCATGATGGGTGGCAAAGTGCTCCAGGCGGGCAGCCCGGCGATGATCTACCATCGTCCCGCGTCGCTCGACGTCGCTCGCTTCATCGGCGATGGCCAATTGGTGCGTTGCAACGTGGCGCGTGGTCGGGCGCGTAGCCTGCTCGGCGAAGTGAGCGCCGCCGGCCCGGTAACGATCGGTGATGGCGTGCTGTTGGTACGTCCGGAAGACATCGAATTCTGCGTCAACGGCGTCGCCGGTCGGCCAGGCACGGCAAAAGAAGAGGTCTTCTACGGCCACGACCGCATCCAACCCGTCGAGCTCGACGGTGGCGGCCTGCTCCACCTCCGCCTGCTCTCCACCGCGTGCCTGCCCAAAGCCGAGTCGAAAGTCCGCGTTCGCCTGCGCCCCGCCGGCAGCTACCGCGTCTTCCCCGACCCCGCCGACTTCGAGCCCCCGATCACCCTGCTCCAGCCCAGCGGCCTCGGCAGCAGCGGCGTCCGTCCGATCGAACCCGCACCGGCCCTCACCCTGCCTCTTCCCTGAGCCACTGGCCGCGTCGCCGCAAACGATAAGCAGAAGCGCGCCGTGAGGAATTTCCTCGCACAGCGTGAGCAGAACGTACTATCATCCCGACACGCCGATCTGCCTATGTGCAGATCTCTTTAGAGGTGCAGATCCGAGCTCGTTCGACGGATGCGTCGACGCTCGTGATCACCAACAGTAGGAGGCTATAGACATGGCCATCATCGACCCTTACACGTCGACCGCGCAGAAGATCGAGGTCCAGGCAAACAGCAGCAACAGTTCCGTCGAAAACGCGGTCGAGGCTCTCGGCGGAAAGCGGAATCTGTATGCTCTGGGACCCAATGTGGGATACGTCACTTTGGCCGTTGGAGGCGGTACCGTCACCTACAAGCTCGAGGGGACCGGCGGCCAGGAAGGACGTGTCGGCTGGCTGTCCTATGCCGGTGAGACCAACATCGACCCGGTCGATCTGACCAATAGTGGCGAATACAACGCCTTCAGGGTCGAGGTTCTCGAACAGACCGGCTCGATCACCGTCCAGATCGACGCCATCGACGCCGACGGCAGATCCGACTCGGTGGCCCAGCTCCCCAACTCCAAACCGGAGCTCCCGCTCGTTTACTACTTCAGAGAGTTCATTACCGAAGGCAACGGCGACACCGTCAACTTCAGCCAAATCGTCGGTGTGCAAATCGAATTCGACATGCATGACCAAGAGACCGGACAGTTGCAGCTAGGCCCGCTCGAG
The DNA here is from genome assembly GCA_039184055.1 of Acidobacteriota bacterium. GTDB lineage: Bacteria > Acidobacteriota > Thermoanaerobaculia > Multivoradales > J023 > JBCDBH01. The sequence continues at coordinate 9,888 of JBCDBH010000060.1, read as the reverse complement.
ACCGCCAGATTGTGATGCTCTAGCCGCCATTTCTCTCCAAACAATCCGGGCCGAGGACCTGACGAACACCGGAGAGGCCGCTTCGGTGTCGACAGGCCCTCGGCCCGAGAACGACGACGTCGAGGGTGAACGTCGCCCTTCCGTCAGTTGGCCCTCACCAGGTGAAGGCGTACCCCACCTTGGTGAAGAGGGCGCGATTTTGTTGCACGAGATCGGTCCGTTCGTCATCGGCGATGTAGGCGTCGCTGTAGCCGAGGTAGAAGACCGTGCGTGCGTTGAGTTTGTACGACACCAGCACCTGGTTGAAGAGATCCTGGACGCGCTGGTCGACGTTGAAGCTGTAGTTCGACGGCTCACGATCGAGATCGAAGTATTGGGTGATCAGACGCACGAAGAAGCGTTTGTTGAATTGGTAGACGAAACGCATCTCGGTGAGATTGGCGGTGAACAAACGCCCACCCGCGACTTCGAGCTCTTCGAAATCGTGTGACAGGTTGACCCGAATGTGCTTGCCGATGTCGAAGCGAAACCAGGGCTCGATCGCGTAGCTATCCGCCGGCTGGACGTTCGAGAAGTCGATGGTGTCGTTGTTCATACGGGCGGAGATACCGCCGCGCACTGTCTTGTTCAGCTGGGTGCTGTACTCCGCCCACACGAAGCGTTCGCCGGGGAAATCTCGGCCCCGGAAGAAACGGGTGCGACCACCACTGCCGAAGTTGATCCAGGTTTGGTTGTCGAGTCCGATCCAGCTCCAAAACTCGAATTCCCGCTCGAGCTGCTGGCCTTCCTGATCTTCAGTGAGATCCCAATCGCCACCGAGACCGATCTCGTTCCACCAGCTCTCGTCGGTATCCTCGGGATACCACCGTCGCGTGAGACCCGCGATCACCTGTTTGTAGTCGACCCGGGGCAAGAAACCCGAGTCGGCGCGAAAATCGCTGCCGAAATCGAAGTAGCGTACGTTCCACGACCACTCACGCGTGTTGTGGTTGTAGGCCAAGGACAAGGCGTGATCGGTGAGCTCGCCTTCGCTCTGGTCGAAGCGATCGACGATTTCATCGGGATATTGCGTCTGCGACGCCAAGGCCTGCACGCGAATGGTGTCGGCGTCGCTCAGCCGCCACAGACCGTCGATGCCACCCACCCGATTGTAGTAATCACCGTTTTCGCCTTCACGACCGGTGAAGAGCACACCGATATTCGACCGCTCGCCGACGTCCATCCGATAGCGCAGCACCGCCGCTTGATGTTCCTGATTGAGCGACGCGAAACGGCTGCGCTGCGAGCCGGGAATGGTGATTTGGGTCACCGTATCGACCGCGCCAAAGACACCGATGCCGTGACGCCCGACCTTGCCGGTGAGCTTGATGCCGGCGTCGGGATCGGCCACGGTGCGGGTGTATACCGCGTTGATCGGCGTATCGAAAAAGTCGGCGTCTTCGAGGAAAAACGGCCGGGTCTCGGGAAAGAAGAGCGCGAAAGCGTTGTTGACGTCGAGCTGCGCGGCGTCGGCCTCGACCTGGGAGAAATCGGGATTGTAGGTCGCGTTGACGGTCAGGTTCGGGGTGATGCCCCATTTCACCGTCAGACCGAGCTCGCTCTCGGCATCACCGCTCTGCAAACCTTCGGAGCCGGGTCGCGCCGCGTCGAACTGCGTGCCGACCACCGTCGGCACCACCTCGAGATTGAGCCCCGGGCTGATGCCTTCGAAACCGGTCAGCTTCTCGAGCTGACAGATGTAGCAATCCTTGTCGCGATCTTGCTCGATGCGTCGGAAGCGATAGCGATGCTCACGCGGATAGGTCCGCATGGCGTCGAAGCCCCAGGTCTGGGGCGCGCCGTTGGTATCGGGAAAGCGCAGCGACGAGAACGGAATGGCCATTTCGACGATATAGCCGATCTCGGTCACCCGACCCGCCGACTCCCACAGGGCGTTCCAGGCTTCGTCTTCCGAGTTGTTGACGTCGTCCAGGAAAAGGTCCATCTGCACGCCGAGCGGATTGACGAAGAACTCGAAAGCGCGACGACCGTCGTTGAAGGTATCGAGCACGACACCGACCCAGTCGTCCTGAAACGCGTTGTCACGATCGGTCAGCCGCGCGCGGATCTTGTCCGGCTCGGGGTCGAAACAACGCGCCGCGATGTAGAGATTGCGGCTGTCGTAGGTGAACAACACCTCGGTCTTGATCTTGGCGGGTACCGTGTCGCCCGGCCAGGTCTCCCACGGCAGATCGACGACGGTCGCGGTGTCCCAAGCCGCCTCGTCGAGTTGGGCGTCGACGGTGATGTCGACGTTCGTGGCACGCACCTGATGCTCGGTGCTGGCGACGAGCGGCGCGGTCCCCCACAAAAGACAACAAAGAATCACGAGGCGACAGGTCAGTTTCATCGGTGCTACTCCTCCAGTTGGCGTCGTACCCGAGTACCGATGGGCTGACTCGAGGTTACGCCCTCCTCCCGATCTCTCTCGAGCCGGATGTCCATCCCGGCTCTTGTCGTTCATCTACACCCCCTTAGACGTCTCAACGAGAAAATCGTTTAGAGGATCTCGCCCGTTTACACGAAATTGACGACGAACCGGAATACCACCCGCTGGGATTGGCCCATGGCGGGGGCGACCCGCTATGCTTGGCATTCCTTTTCGTCGGCACCAGCTCAGGAGAGACCATGCCCGTCCACGTTCCGCGTCGCGTCCTTTTTCTCGCCCTCATCGCCCTGCTCCTCACGGCACCCGCCGTGCTCGCCGAGCGGCCGGCGCCCAACGCGCCCGCCACGCCCGATGCCCTGTGGAGCGCATGGGCCGACACGCAAAAGCTCGACGCCGAGTCGCCCTTCGCCGGGCTGAGCTGGCGCTCGATCGGCCCCACCGTGCAGGGCGGCCGAATCATCGACATCGAGGGCATTCCCGGCAATCCCTACGGCTTCTATGCCGCCGCCGCCTCGGGCGGTCTGTGGCGCACGGTCGACAACGGTGGCACCTGGGAGCCGCTGTTCGACTTCCAGCCGACCACCATCATCGGCGACATGGCGGTCGATCCCCGCAACCCCGATCGGCTGTGGGTCGGCACGGGTGAGAACAACTCCTCACGCTCGTCCTACGGCGGTCTCGGCGTCTTCGTCTCCGACGACGCCGGCGCCAGCTGGCGTCACGCCGGTCTCGACACCACCGATCGCATCGGCCGCGTGGTGGTCGACCCGCGCGACTCGAATCGCGTCTTCGTGGCCGCGCACGGCAAGCTCTACACCCAAGGTGGGGATCGCGGCGTCTTCCGCACCGACGACGGTGGCGCCACGTGGAAGCACGTCTTGGTGACCGAAGGCTGGACCGGCGCGATCGAATTGGTGCTCCATCCCACCAACCCCGACATCGTCTACACCGCCACCTGGGAACGCTCGCGCCGGCCGTGGAACTTCACCGAAGGCGGCCCCGGCTCGGCGATCTGGAAGTCGACCGACGGGGGCGACACCTGGAGCAAGCTCGATGGCTTTCCGAGCGGTGAGCACGTCGGCCGGATCGGTCTCGCGGTCACCCCGGCGAGCCCCGACACCCTCTACGCCTCGCTCGACAACCAGATGGTCCTGCCCGAAGACCAGTGGGACATGGGCGATAGCGCGGTCAACGCCAAGCGGCTCAAGTCGATGACCAAAGAGGAATTCCTCGAGCAGGATCCCGCCGAGATCGACGCCTTCGTGCGTGGCAACGACCTCGACACCGATCTCGACGGCGACAAGCTGATCGAGATGGTCAAGAACGACGAGGTCACCATCCAAGACCTGCTCGACGAGCTCAGCGACGCCAACAACTCGCTCTTCCAAACCGACATCCACGGTATCGAGGTCTACCGCTCCGACGACGCTGGCGCCACCTGGGCCAAAACTCACGACGAGCCGATCCGTGACGTCGTCTTCACCTATGGCTACTACTTCGGTCAGATCGGTGTCTCACCGGCCAACCCCGACGAGGTCTACGTGCTCGGCGTGCCGATCATCAAATCGACCGACGGGGGCAAGAGCTTCTTCACCATCCAACAAGAAGGCGTGCACGTCGACTACCAGGCGATCTGGTTCGATCCAGCCAATCCCCAGCGCGTCATCGTCGGCAACGACGGCGGCATCGACGAGAGCTTCGACGGTGGCTTGACCTGGCGCCGGGTCGACGAGATGGCGATCGGCCAGTTCTACACCATCATGGTCGACGACGCCGATCCCTACAACGTCTACGGTGGCACCCAAGACAACGGCACCTTGAAGGGCCCCAACACCTCGCGTCCCGGTATCGGCCCGGGCTGGCAATTCATCGGTGGTGGCGACGGCATGTACGTGCAGATCGACCCGCGTGACGGCACCACTTACGTCGGCTTCCAATTCGGCTTCTACTTCCGTCGTGGCCCCGATCGCCAGACCGTCCGTCCGCGCGACAAATTGGGCGAGCAGGCCCTACGCTACAACTGGGCGACGCCCGTCCACCTGTCGCCGCACAGCCCCGAAATCGTCTACTTCGGCGCCAACAAGCTCTATCGCTCGATGGACCGTGGCGAAACCTGGACCGCGATCAGCCCCGACCTCACCACCTCTCCCGAGCGTGGCGACGTCCCCTTCGGCACCATCACCACCGTCGCCGAATCGCCCATCACCTTCGGTGTCATCTGGGCCGGTACCGACGACGGTCACGTCCACGTCACCAGCGACAACGGCACCACCTGGAGCGACGTCGGCGCCGGTCTGCCCAAAGATCGCTGGGTGAGCCGAGTCGAAGCCTCGCGTGACGACATCGACGTCGCCTACGTTTCCCTCTCCGGGTACCGTGACGACGACCTAGGCGTCTACCTCTACCGCACCGCCGACCGCGGCAAAACCTGGACCTCCATCGCCGGTAACTTACCGGAGGGTTGGATCAACGTCGTCCGTGAAGACACCGTCGATCCGAACATCCTCTATGTCGGCACCCGCAACGGGGTCTACGTCAGCCACGACCTCGGCGGCGCCTGGCACGCTCTCACCGCCGGGCTGCCCAAAGTGCCCGTGCACGACCTCGTCATCCAGCATCGCGAGCGCGAGCTCGTCGCCGGCACCCACGGTCGGAGCGCCTGGGTGATCGACATCCTGCCCGTCCAAGAATGGGCCGAGCGCAAAGACGAAGCCCTCTCCGTCTACCCGCTCGAAAGCGTCGACTACGACAACATGATCCAGGGTCGTCTGTCACAGTGGTTCGACGCCAGCGACTACCTCCCCGAGCTCGAGGTTCCGTTCTGGACCAGCGAAGCCGGCACCATCGAGCTCGCCGTCCTCGACCAGGACGATCGCGAGCTGCGGACACTGTCTATGTACGCCGAAGCCGGCGTCAACGCCTTCACCTGGGATCTCCTGCTCGACCAAGACAAAGCGCTCGCGGCCGAAAAAGAAGCCTACGAAGCCACCGCCGACAAGGGTGACGGCGAAGAGGGTGAAGAAGGCGACGAAGGCACGGAGCTCTACAGCGGTGAAGGCTGGCGCGCCAACGTACCCTGGGCCGAAGCCGTCCGTCTCGGTCGTCGTCTCGAGATCACCCCCGGCAGCTACACCATCGAGCTTCGTCGTGGCGAAGAAACCGCCCGTACCGACCTCAAAGTCACCCCGGGTGAGCCGCCGCCGCCCCGCAAAAAGCCCGAACCCAAAATCCGTGGTGAAAAAGACAAGCACGTGAGCCCATGAGCCTCACCCCCTTCCACCTCGCGTTTCCCGTCTCCGACCTCGACGCCACTCGACGCTTCTACACCGAAGTGCTCGGGTGTCGCGAAGGTCGGAGCGCCGAGCGCTGGGTCGACTTCGACTTCCACGGCCACCAGATCTCCGCCCACCTGCGAGCGGGCGGAATGGTGGCCGGCGGTGGGGCCGCCGGCGGTGGCCCCGGCGACGTCGCCAGCAACCCCGTCGACGGCGACACCGTCCCCATCCCCCACTTCGGCCTCGTCCTCTCCATGGACAATTGGGAAAAAGTCGCCGAGCGAGTGCGCGGTCAGGGTGTCGAATTCATCATCGGCCCACGGATTCGCTTCCAGGGCGAGCCGGGTGAACAGGGGACCTTCTTCGTGCGGGATCCGAGCGGGAACGCGATCGAGATCAAGGGGTTTCGGGACGAGGCGATGATCTTCGCGACGTGAGCCAAGTCCACTTTGAGCTCACTCGCTACTGATCGACCCGCCAATAGTAGATTCCAACATCCCTTCTCAACACGATTGCGTAGACGCGTGGCCGTACCGGATCCCAGAGAATCGGCTTGAAAAGAGCGCTACCCAGGTATCGAGGTTTGCGACTGCCGTCGGTCGGCACGACAAAACCCGGGTTACCAGCGGCGAGCATGTGAAACCGGGAAATGGCATAGGCGAGATGACTCCGATCCGGTGAGTAGGCGACGATTTCGAGGGTGATCGTCGTCGGCGAAAGCCATGGCTCTCTGTGTTTCGCCAATACCCTTTCGTCGTGCGAAATCACCACCTGTTTCTGGCTCGATTCGACATCGACCGTGGTGAACTCGTAGCTCCACGAACCCTGGTTCCACTCGTAATCGGTACGAGGGACCAGCTCCCAATTGTCGAGATCAGGATCCCAACGCTTGGGATCAGGCGAGGGTTGCATCTGAAAAGGCGGCGAATCCAACCGCAGCTCGACGGCCTTTCGAGGTAAGCGGTAGGGAACGAAGAGCACCGCTCGTTCGTCATGATCCCAGCGCACATCCTTCTCGACATAGTACGGCTTGATCAGAGGCTTCGCCTCCTCGGTGACCGTGACGTCGAAGCGTTTCTCGTCTTCGAGCCGAATCAAGGCGATCGTCGCCTCTCCCTCAGGCGCTGTCATAAGTGGGAAAAGCAGCCAGGTGCCCCGTGGCGAGATCGAGAACCAGCTCAAACCGGCGAGATCTTCCGTGCCCGGGATCAACCGGCCACCGGCCTTCTCCGGCGGTGGATGGTGACCGCACCCCGCGACCAGGACGAGCACGGCGAGCAGGCCCATGGCGATAACGATCCGTCCACTCATGGCACCGTCGACGACCAGATGTCCATGGTACTGAGCTCGAAACCGTCCGCGAAGAGGCGGGGCGAGGCTTGACGAACGTAGACCGTGACGCTGTCTTGGACGTCACCCGACCGAGCGATCACCGTCGTGATGCCGACCTCGACGGCGGTGACGATGCCAGCGGTATCGATCGTGACGATTTCGGAATCGAGAGTCAGGTACGTCATCCCTTGCGACGTCAGGTCGCGAACCACGCCGTCGGTATAGGTGCCGAGCACCTCGAGCGCCAGACTGTCACCGCCACCGTAGAGGAACGGCTGGTCCGGACGCAGGTCGAGTGAAAGCAGCGCTTCGGCCGGCTCGGCGATCCAGGTTACCGGCTCGGATTCGAAGATCTCGTCCATCCCATTGCGTCCCAGTGCCTTGAAGGTGACCTCACCGATCAGCTCGGCGGGCAGGTCGAGCTCGAAGACGAAAGGCGCCGCGTCGTCTTCCATCGAGACCGTTGGGCCGATGAGCAGCACACGATCGACCGTGACGCCGTCGGTCGGCGAGACGGTGACCGTGATCGGGGCTCCGGGTGTAACCATCGCTCCCGCTGGCGGCGAGTCGATCACGAGTCCATTGCCCCGCACGCGTAGCGACGGTCGAGCTCGCGCCGCCACACTCGGGCCCGCCATCGGCACGACGGTGGATGGCGGCGGAAAAAAGGCGAAAGCCGGATCGTCGACCGGGGTGTCGAGAAGCTCGGCCAGCCGATCCGAATAAAGAGGGCTCGCTGGCGCACCGGGAAACGGACTGCTCGGCCCCCCGAACCCGACGTGGAGCCCATGGCCGCCTCCAAATATGCTCGTGGCCTCGTCGGGTAAGCCACCTTGTTGACTGAGCTTACGAACCACCGCATCGTGCTGCGCGCCGTCGAAGAGCTCGGCACCCGTGATCGAGTCGAAAAAGAGAATGATCCGATAGAGGTCTCCATACGGCCCCGCGATCTCCGCCAGGAGATCCGAGCCTCCCACACCGATCAGCGCATGAGCGGGTACGGGGGACGTTTGCACGGCCGCGATCGTCTGACTACCGAACGCAAGGTCGAAGATCGCGCCTTCGTCGATGAAGTACTGGTCGTTGACGAGGAGAAACGCCTGCTCGACCAGCTCCGCCGTCACCGGATCGTTTAGCTGGAGCAGGGCGAGAAAAAGCGCCAGCAAGGATCCGACGTGTGGCGTATCCACCGTCAGGATCTTGCGAAAGTCACCCTGGCCAAGATTGCCAGCATCACAATAAACCGTGTTGGTGCTGTGAATCCGCGCCAACAAGCCACCCATGCTGTGACCGATGGCATCGACTTGCGTGACCGCGTAGCCTCGGCTCTTGAGCGCCTCTCGAACGGGATTGATGATTTTCTCGCGCATACGCAGAATGCTCTGAGACATCGGACCCGCCGACGGGTAGGTGAATCGCGGATCGCTCGGAAACCGCGGATCGTCGATCAGAGGCATCTTCCACTCCCTCGCCGACGACCAGAGCCCATGGATGAAGACCACCGGCGGTCGCGCGAGCACGAGCATGAGCGTGCTCTCGACCGGATCGCCACCGGTCGGGGTGAAGGTCGCCCGGATCGTCACCTCGCGCTCGACGAGATCGGTATCGGTCCCACGGTCGAATTCCGCCGGAGCCTGATAGATGGCAAAGGCACGATTGTCGCCAGGCACCGTCACCGTGATCGACGGCAGATGACCGGTCGAACCCGGCACCGTGAAACCGCCGTCTTCCGGCGCCTGGCCATCGACGAGGCTGAACGTCACCTCGCCGGGCTCGGACGTTTCCATACGTAGCAAGGCTTGGGTCACCCCGTCCGTCGCCACGCCTCGGATCGTACGCGCCGCGCCAGCGAGACGAGCCCGATCCGAGCTCACCATGACACCGTCGAGAAGCATCGGATTCGGATCCACCATTTCGAAAGTCGCCACCCGGACATTATCGATCGCCACTGCCGAGTCGAGAATGCCGTCACCAAAGTCCTGGATGAGAAAGTACAGGGTGATCTGGCCGTTTGACTCGTATTGCGCCTGCGCCTGGAGAAAATTCGACAGCCCGGCGTCGGGCAAGCCCACCGACCCGAACTCATCGTCGATCCCGTCGGGATCCTCGGTGTAGAGATCGTATCCGGAACCCGCCGCCTGACTGGTCGACGCGGGAAAAAACTCCGTCGTGTCGACCTCAGTGCCAGCAATCTCGCGAACCCCGTTGGCATCACCGAGCAACACCAAGAAATAGTCGTTGAAGCCGGCGAGCACGAACTCTGGGTACTCCGTGCTCAAGAACGCAAAATCGAACGCCAGCGTACCCCTACCGGACGGAACGTCCAACGTCACGATCAGCTCGACGCGGTCATCCAGCGTGCCCGGAAACCCAAAATCCGTGCCTGGCTCGGGCACTGCCCCCGCGACCCCCGTCGACAACACGGCGAACGTGTCGCCACGCAGAGGTTCGATCACCCCCAAACCCGACGACACCGCGCTCGCATCCGCCGACCCGTTCAACACGGCCAACACAATCGTGCTCGGATCGATGTCCATGGCTTCCGCAAGCTCACCCGCGGTCGCCGCCGACGCCATGAGCACCGGTGCCCACAACCGACCGCTATCGGCGACCGCCCGCCGCTCCTCCAGCGGAACCTGGGCACCGAGAATCGAAATCATGACAAACCCTTCGAGCACGAACAAAAGAATCGCACGCATCTCCAGCCTCCCAACAATTCGAGAATCAACCACACGACCCTATATCCGACCGAGCGGAACAGTCCAAAAACGCTGCCATACAAAGAAAATCTGATCTGACCAATGAGCCGACATGGCCCGGAAATCGCAACGGTCGGAGCGCCGAACGCTGGGT
>JBCDBH010000059.1:0-21209 GCA_039184055.1 Acidobacteriota bacterium | reverse complement strand
CTTGGAAACGCACGCAATCTCTGGGCGTGCTCGCTCTTCACTCCCTCGACGTACCTTCGGGTACGCCTCCGGTCGCTCATCCCTGCGCTGCCCAGATCTCACGCACGTTTCCAAGCCTCGCTACGACGTTTGGTGAGAAACGCGGGCTAAGCCTAGTTCATCACGTCGATCGAGGTGAGTTCCGGACACATCCTGCGCGTTTTGGTAGCTTCAGACCATTGTCAGCATGAAATGGGAGCGCTTATGAACGAATCCGATTCCCGGCAGTGGGAGCTTTTCTTCGAGGTGTACGAGAGCTTGCCGCGTCAGGGGCCGGGCAATCGCGCCTCTGCGGCTCGGGCTTTGGCATTGTGTGCCGAGCTGCCCGCAGCACCGAGGATTCTCGACTTGGGTTGTGGTGTGGGCGCGCAAACGCTTCATCTCGCGGAGTTGACTTCGGGTTCGATCGTGGCGATCGACAGCCATGCGCCGAGTATCGAACGTCTACGGGCTACGGTCGTCGATCGTGGGATGGCGGGGCGGATCGAGGCGAGGGTGGGAGATATGTCCCGTCCCGAGGCGTCACCCGGGAGTTTCGATCTGATCTGGTCGGAGGGCGCGCTCTACAACATCGGGCTCGAGAAAGCGCTCGAAGTTTGCCATGGGCTTTTGCGCCCGGGTGGCTATGTCGCGTTTACCGATGCCGTATGGTTGACGGAGGATCCACCAGCCGAGTTGAAGGCTGGCTTTGACGAGGAGTATCCGACCATGGGCCGGGTGGAAGATGGCGTGGCGAAGGTGCGCGCACACGAGTTCGAGCTCGTCGACCATTTCACTTTGCCCGACGAGGCCTGGTGGGACGATTTCTACACGCCGATGGTGGCTCGGATCACAGAGCTGCGTCGCACGTATGCCGACGACACCGAAGCTCTGGCCATACTCGATCAGCTCGCCGCGGAGCCCGATTCGCATCGCCGCAACGCTGAGTTCTTCGCCTACGAGTTCTTTGTGGCGCGGCGTGTCTAGCTCAGGCTAACGCTCTCTAGAACACGTTCCCCAATCCCAAGTAGAACACCACTTCGTCGTCGCCATCCTGGCGGTCGAAAGGATAGGCGACGTCGAGCCGCACCAGACCGACGGGGGTGCTGAAGCGGGCGCCGACACCAGCGCTCCAGATGTAGTCGTCACCGATGTCTCCGAGGTCGCGCCAGATGTTGCCGACGTCGACGAAGAGCACGCTGGTGAGAAGGTCGCCGTAGGTGGGGATGCGAAGCTCTTGGTTGAGCACGAGCAGAGCTTCGCCACCGGTGGGGCGACGCAGGTCGTCACCGAGCTGTTCTTGGGGGCCGACGCTTTCGCGGTCGTAGCCACGCAGGCTGTATTCGCCACCGGTGAAAAAGCGTTCGTCACGAATGAGCTCTTGGCCGTCGAAGGCGTCGGCGAGACCGAGTCGGTAGCTCTGCGCCCAGACGATGGGTCGACCGTCGATTTGACTGATGACCCGGGCGTTGCTGACGTGACCGAGGAAGCGCAGGTAGGAGAAGTCGCTGCCGATGTAGTCACCGGCGCCGCTGAGATCGGCGGTGGCGAACCAGCCGCTCGTGGTGTAGATGGGATCGTCGCGGTTGTCGAGGATGAGCTCGAGACCGATGATCGGCCGGTTCAGGGTGAAATCGATGTCGATCGGAAAGCAGAAGAAGTCGTCGGGATCGCAGACGAACGGCTCGGGATCGAAGACGCGTGAGGTGCGGTACTGGCCACGGATGCGCCCGAGAAGATCGGAGCGTAGCGGTATCGAGAGCTGCACGGTGCCGTCTTGGATTTCGGTGATGAGCCCCTCGTCTTCGAAGCGCCGGTCTTCGAAGAAGACTTCGAGCGAAGCGCGACTGCCGAGAAGGGTGGGAAGCCGGCCGTAGATCTTGGCGCTGCGATCGTCCGCCTCCCAGCGCGCGCGAATCCCGAGGTTGATGCCGCGGCCGAGCAGGTTGCGGTCGAGGGCGTCGAGGACGATGCTCGCCCCGGTATCGGTCTGAAAGAGCACACCCCAAGCGATCCGAAAACGATCACGCTCGCGCACGTCGAAGGTGACGGTGGTGTCGCCACCATCACGCTCGACTCGCGACATCACCGATTCGAAGACCTGGGTTTCGTAGAGCCGACGACGAGCGTTGGCGACCGCTTCACGGTTGAAGGGCTGACCGACGTCGAGGTCGGCGGCGTTTTCGGCCCACGTGGGACGGGCCGAGCGCAGACCGTCGAAGTCGACGTCGGTGAGGGTGACGAGCGGGCCGCGTTCGACGTCGTAGACGACGTCGATGCTCGGTGCCCCGGCGATCAAGCGGTTGTCCTCGGCGAAGCGAGTTTGCACGCGCGCAGCGGCGTAGCCCTGCTGGTGGAGCAGGCGTTCGATGGCGATGGCGCGACCGCTGAGCTCACCGGCGCGTTGCGGCTCGCCGATCGGACCCGGGGTGAGCTGGTTCTCGACCGTGGCCAAGAGCTCGGGTTCGAGTCCTTCGATCCGAATGTCACTGACCCGGTGGCGCGGCCCGGCATCGAGGGTGATGACGGGGGTCTTGTCGTCGAGCCGGCGAGCGAGCACCTCCACTCGAGGATGACCGAGCGCGGCGCCGGCGGCGCGGATCCGCGCGTCGGCGGTGCCAAGGCCGTCGAGCAACTCGGCGCGCAGGCTTTGATTGGGAAAACGCAGCGCGATCGCGGTCGCCACTTCGGCGTCCACACCCTCGAACCGTGGCTTGGCGAGCTTGACCTTGTCACCACACGCTCCGTCGACGATCACCAGTCGACTCTCACCCTGCTCTTCGACGCGGATGGTCGCGGTGGGGGCGAGACAGCCGTCGGCCCGCAGGGCGCGTCGCGTCTCACCGAGCATGTCTTCGAGGGTGACCGGCTCGTAGAACGTCGGGCTGTAGTACGAGGCGATGCGTTTGCGTGCCTTACGTGACGGGGCATCGCCTCGGAACTCGACGTCGACCTTGGGACCGGGCTCGATCGCGATGTCGAGATCGACGCGGTCTTTTTTGCCGGGTCGTGTTTCGACGGTGACGGTGGCGCCGGGATAACCGAGATCACGCAAGGCGTCGGCCACCTCGAGCTCGATATCGAAGGCGGCGCCCTCGGGTAGCGGCTCGCCTTTTTCGAAGCTCAGCGCGCGTCGGAGCTTGCGGGCCGACACGTCTTCGGGAGCGTCGATGTCGATGTTGTCGAGCCGCGGGCCGCCTTCTTCGATGGTTGGACCACCACCGAATTCGATCAGCTGCTGCAGGACCGAGCCCTGTTCTTCCTCGTCGGTGGTGTAGACCTGGGTGACCAGCTGCGGCAAGAAGGGGAGATCGTCGATTTCCACCAAATAGGTCTGCTCGCCGGCCTCGTTGAGGTCCACCGAGACCGCGAAGCTCAAATTGGTCGAGACTTCCTGGCTGAGGGTAAAGCGGGCGCCAGGATCGTTGACGCCGTAGACGAAAAGCGGACGGATGGTGAGGCTGGTGCCGGTGCCGAGGTTTTGATCGAGGCTGCCGGCGAGGCGATCACCGTAGTAGCTGGCGACGCTCGACGCCAGGTAGGCGTTCTGGTCGGCCTCTTGTTGCCGCCGCCAGCGCCCGGGACCCGAGTCGCTGGTGCTTCGCAGATCACCGAGCGGAAACCGCCGCGCGCCTTCTTCGGCGATCGACGGCTCCTCGAGTGAGCTGGTGGTGTCGAGCTCGAGCTCGGGAACGATCGCCGGATCGCCACGAAAGGTGAGCGCCGCGGAGTTGACCCGCAGCGTCTGACCGTAGGCCCACACCCAGCCCGGTGGCGTGACCTCGATGGTGCCTTCGACCCGCGGCTGCCCGAGATAGCCACGGATGTTGATCGGCGTCGCCCACAGCAGGTCGAGATCGGCGACGTTGTTTTTGACCCGGATGCCCTCGGTGGTGCGGACGTCGATATCGAGCACCATGGCGTCGAGCGGGCCGGGCGCCGCCGGGGCGACCGCTTCCCCGGCCAGGGTGTTGACGATGCGGTCGAGCACCTCGCGATCCGGGTCGAGATCTCGCTGCAGCAGGCCGCGTTCGATGTCGATACGACCGGTCAACGATCCCGCGTCGTCGGGCGCGCCGCGATAGGTGAGCGTGCCACCGAGCTCCGAGGTCAGACCGTAATCGACACGGTAGCGGACATCGGCGAGCGTGGCGGTGAGCTCGACCGTTCCATCCTCCGCGCGCCCGCCGTCGACGGTCAACGTGCCCTCGTTGAGCGCGGTGTCGAAGCGTTCGATGTCGAGCGCGCCATCGGCGAGCGCCAGCGAGATGTCGAAAGCCGAGAGCCTCGTGTAATACGGGTCGAATAAGGTGATCGCGGCGTCCGGGCCACGAAATCGCGCGTAGCCGGAGAGACCGCCGAGCGGCCCGCGGAGGTTGATATCGAAGGCGATGTCGCCGGTGGTCGCGGCACGCCCGATCAGACGGCTGAGGAGATCGGTCTGCAGGCTGCCGACGAGCGCGAAATCGATGTCGCGCACCAGGTCGTCGGCGGGACGATCGAGGTTCCACGCCGGGTCGAGCTCGATCTCGCCTCGATAGACGGTGGGTTGCTCGGCGCCGATGAACAAGCCCTCTTCGAGCATCACGGCGTGATCGTCGAGCCGCGCGACGATCGGGCCGTCGGCTTCGACGTCGAGCTCGGCGAATCGCGCCACGAAATCGCTGAGCTCGATCCGTCCCTGACCCGCGGTCGGGCGATCAGGATCGATAGTGAATTCGATATCGAGCCCGGTTTCGATCGTGAAATCGGCGTCGCGACCAAAGCTCTCTTCGGCCTCGAAGAGCGCGGCGAGGCTCGTATTGGTGATCGGCTCGAGGGCGTGCAGCCTGGCCTGGATCGGGCCGAGCAGATCGAGTGGCGGGCGATCGGGCCGCCAGTCTGAATCGAGCTCGATCCGCGCCTCGGTGCGGAAGGCCAGCGGCTCGGCGTCGGACCTCGGCTCGGTTCTCCAGACCACCGGTTCGAGCACGACGGTGGCATCGGTGAGTCGCACGCTCAGAGCGGTGTCGGTGGTGACCGTGCCGCCCACGAGCTCGACGCGTGGCGTGTCGAGCACGAGCGTGCTCGAGGTGGCAGTGAGATCGGCTGGCGTGATCTCGGTCTCGAAATCGACCGGGGTCACCAGACCGACGGGAAGTTCGCTGCCGAACGCGGCGGCGAGCGCGCCGACGTCGAGTTGCGGCGCCTGGAGATGCAAGCGGCCGTTTCGGATCAACTCGGTCGGGGGTGCACCCGGCCGCCACGCTGGATCGAGTCGGGCATCGCCACCGATGGTGATTCGCTCGCCCGCGATGTCGAGGGTGGTGGGGGCGAGCGTCGCGACCCGGTCGGCGAGCCGCAGCTCGAGCGACTGGTCGACGGCGATGGTCGGTCCGTCTTCGTTGCCTTCATCGACAAGACCTGCACCCACAAGACCTGCGCTCAGCTCCACGAGTGAGAGGGTCGCGGTGGCTTCGTCGAGCGCCTCGGGATCGAGGCTGGCGTCGAGGGCAAAGCCACCACGGAGCGCAACCGGAAGCTCGATCTTCCAGTCGGCGAGGATCGCGCGCCATGCGTCGGTGGGCGGCAGCCGGGCGGCGACCGTCACCGGACCCCGCGCCATCGGCGTGGGGGGATCGGCGGTCACATCGCCTAGCGCCAGGAGCGAGGCGAGCGGTGCGCGTGCCGACGCGGTCAGGGTGCCGCCTTGTCCCGTGGCGCGCAGATTGTCGAGGCTCAAGGTTCCGGCGTCGAGGGTGAGCTCGGCGGTCGCGGTGTCGAGACTCGGGCTCGGCCGCTCGGCGGCGAGCTCGAATCGGGCGCCACGGATGAAGTCTTCTCGGGCAAGGTCGAGCTGCACCGTGCCGTCGGCGCGTAGCTGACGCTCACCGGCGATCGCTTCGAGCGCGCGGAAGCGGATCTGCGTGTTGTCGGCATCGGCGCGGAGCGTCACGCGATCGACGGTCGGTCGATCCTCACCGAGTCCGAGGTTTTCAGCATCGAGCGTGGCGTCGGCGGTAAAGGCGTCGATCGTGCCGTCGAGCTGCACCGCGCCCGAAATCCGGCCCGATTCGAAGTCGAGAAGCCGGTCGAGCGGCAGGTCGACGATCTCGAGGTTCGCCGTGCCTTTCAGGTCGGCCGGGTAGGCGTCGGCGTCGGCGACGACCCGGGAATCGGGTGTCGGGCGCCAGGTACCGTTGGCGATGAGGTGGGGAGCGAGCAGCGGTCCAGAGGCGCGAGCGATCGACTCGAGCGAGCCGATCAACGGCAGGTCGGCGAGGATGGGTGGGGCGATCGACGGAAAGCGGTCGACGAGCACCGTGCGCAGGGCGTCGAGATCGGCCACGTCGAGGTCGGCCTGGGCTTCGAGAATCTCGGTTTGGTCGAAGGCATCGAGAGCCGGGAGGTGGAGCCGGGCGTCGAGGCTGCGGGAGCCGTCGATGGGCAGCGGAATCTCACCATCGAGATCGAAGGTGATGCCAGGCCGGTCGGCGTCCACCGTCACTGCGCTGAGTCGGGCGAGAGCCTCGTCGTCACGCCACCACACCAGGTCGACGTTGCCTCGGGCGTCGTCGAGGCCGTCGAGCTCGAGCTTGGTGTCGAGATCGACCTTGGTGGCGATCAGATCGGTGGCGACCGCCGGATCGAGCTCGACCAAGGCGTCGAGCAGCGCGCCGGGGACATCGTCGAGCCGGGCGTCGAGGGTGCCGTCGAGGGTGCGGAGATCGAGCGTGAGATCGGCTTCGATCCGGCTTCCCGTCGCGCTCGGTACCAGCGCTTCGGGCTGGAGCATGATCGTGGCGTCGACAAAGAACGGCTCACCGTCGCCAAGCCCGATACGCGCCGAGCCGTCGAGACGGAGATCGTCACCGTCGAGCGCGATCGGATCGGTGTCGTACGGGCCGAGCGTCGCGCCACGCACCGTCGCGCGCAGCTCGGTGATGATCTCGGTATCAACGTCGTCGGCTTCCTCGGGCGGACGACCGACGATGCGCAGGGTGCCACGCTCGATTTCGGTGTCGATCGCATCGTCACGCCAATGCCCACGGAGCACCAGGCTGCCCACCGACACACCGCTGATCAGCTCGGCGACCGGATCGGGAAGGCTGGTGGTCGACACCGAACCGTCGTCGATCTGGATCTCGAGGATGTCGACCGGTGCCGAAGCACCGCTCGCGGTTTCCTGCTCGTCACTCGCGCCACCGCTCGGAAACGGCGCGTCGAGATCGAGACGGGGCGAATCGATCATCAGGCTGCGAATCGTCGGTCGGCCGAGCAGCGAGAGCAGGGCGACGGTGACATCGACGCGCTCGGCGGTGAGGAACGGTGGCTGGTCGACGGCGCCGACCCGGACACCATCGAGCGTCGCCTGACCGGCGAGCGGCCGGATCGCGAGCCCGTCGGCCTCGAACGCCACGTCGGCCTCGGCGAGGGTGGTGCGAGTCAGGTCGTAGGCCCACTCGGCGCCCGAGTTGGAGCCGAGAAACAGCACCGCGCCGATGATCGCGAGGACGATCAGGGCTGTGATGACGAGGATGGAGCGGATCAAGAGCCGGCGAATGGGAGGCATCGACGAGATTCTATCCTCGGGGCTTTGCTAGGATGCAGCGTCAAACGTTTCCGACCATGGATGACGATCTCGATGCAGCTTCGCTCCCCTCGCCCGCGGCTTTCTGAGCGCCGGGCGCGTCCCATGATCCGGATCGCGGGTCAGGCGATCGCGATCCTGTCGTGGGCGTGGCTCGTGGCGCCGGTGGCGGCGGCCGAGCTGAGCGGCACCTTGGTGTTTTCGGGTAAAGCGAGCGACGCGCTCGATCGCCGCGCCGGCATCGTCTATTGGGTGCCGGACACGGCGGTCGACATCGCCGTACCCGAGGAGCCGATCGTCGTCACCACGGTGCGTAAGGAGTTCTTGCCCCGCGTGGTCGGTGTGCCGGTCGGTGGCACGGTGCGTTTTCCCAATCAAGACCCGATCCTGCACAACGTCTTCTCGGTGTCGGGTGGTAATCGCTTCGACCTCGGTCTCTATGGCCAAGGCGACGGTCGCGACGTCACCTTCGAGAAACCCGGTTTGGTGCGGGTGTTCTGCAACGTCCATCAAGAGATGGTGGCCTACGTGCTGGTGCTCGAAACACCGTATTTCGTCGCGCCGGGACGTGATGGCGGATTTCGCTTCGACGATCTCCCGGCGGGCTCGGGCAAGCTCGTCGTGTGGCACGAGCGCGCCAAGGTGCGCGAATTGCCGCTCACCCTTCCCACGAGCGGGCCGGTCAAGATGGCGCTCGAGCTGACCAAGCCTCGGGTGCCCGACCATCTCAACAAATTTGGCAAACCCTACAAGAGGCGGCGTGGTCGACGATACTGAAAGTGGCACGAGCCGGCGGCTATCGCTCGGCACGCGAATTTTCCTCGCCATGGCGTTGCTGATCGCCCTGGCGGTCGGTGCCGCGGTGGCGGTGACCGGGTTTCTCGGCCGAGGGATCGCGTACCAGGCGGTCGAAGACGATATCGGTCGTGGTGGGGCCGTGCTCTCGGCTCTTCAAGAACAGCGACTCGATCAGCTGTCGCTGGTCGCCGAGCTCATGGCGCGTGATCCGTATTTCACCGCCTATATCGCCGAAGGCTTCGCCGCCGACGACAGCTTTTCGATCACCGATCAGCTCGAAGAACGGATCCGTGGCTTCGAGCTCGATTTCGCCATTGTGGTCGATCCCGATGGCGCGGTGTTCGCCGACACCTTCGCGACCAACGTTGCCCTCGGTACCGACGATCCGCTGATCGCCACCCTGCTCGAGGATTACGCGGTCGGTGGCATCTGGCCTCATGACGACAGTCTGTTCTATCTGGTCGGCGCGCCGCTCGAAGTCGCCGGCGTGCTTCAGGGGTTCCTGCTCACCGGTGAGGTGATCGACGACAACGAGGCGCAGGAGATGCGTCGGGTCACCGAGACCGAGGTCGTCTTCTTCACCGCCGACGATCAGCCGGCGCTGGTCGCCGGCACGCTCGACGCCGCCGCCACCGAGGAGCTGGCCCAGGCGTTTCGGGCTCCCGCCGATGGCGAGACGAGTCAGGTCATGGCGGCCGAGGTCGACGGCAAACAATGGCTCGCTCAGGTGCGACCGCTCCTCGGTGTCGACGGTGGCACCACCGGATGGTCGGTGAGTCTCGGCTCGCTCGCCGAGGCGCTCGCACCCTATCGCCGGATCGGCTTCATCCTTTTGGGAGTCGGGCTGCTGGTCATCGGGGTCGGCGCGTTGCTTTCGGGATTGCTCACCAAACCGGTGCTCGGCCCGGTGCGACAGCTCGCCGAAGTGGCCGCCAAGGCGAGCGAAGGCGATTACGATCAAGAGATCCTCACCCAGAGCAGCGGTGACGTCGGCAAGCTGGCGAGCGCGTTTTCGCGTCTGCTCGTCGAGCTGCGTGAGAAACGCGACATGGAGATCTACGTCGCCGAGCTCAACCGCAACATGCCGGTCGCCTCGGCCGCGCCTGTCGCCCGCACCGCCGCCGCGGGCTACACCCGCGCCGAGCCACCACGCGCTCGTGACGCCGTGACGCTGGGCGTCGAGCTGCGTGATCTGCCGGTCGGCAACAGCGATCAGGCGACCATCGACGAGCTCGAACGCCGACTCCGTCGCGTCGCCGACGCGGTGACCCTACAGCAGGGTGCGGTCGGTACGCTCGCCGGGCATCGCCTGCTGGCGATTTTCGAGGGCGGCGAGCCGCTCGGGCGCGCGCTCGGTTCCACCGATTTGGTGATGCGTGCCGACGGCGCCTCGGCGGTGGTGATCACCGCCGGGCAGGTGGTGACGGGCGCCGTGACGCTGGGTGATCTGCCGCGTCAGGCGATCACCGGTGGCGCCGTCGGTCAGCTCGAACGGCTGTTGCGTACCGCCGATGCCGGCAATCTCTTGCTCGATCGGACGGTGTTCTCGATGCTCGAGGCCTTGGCCGCGGCCGCCGGCATCCCGCTCACCGCGCTCACCGATTACGATTCCCGGCTTCCGGTCTACTCGCTCGATCGCGACATGGCGACCCGCTTGGCGGTGGCCGCCGAAGCCGACGCCACCCTGGTGGCGACCTCGCCCGGCTCGATCTCGCCACGACCGTCGACCCTGCCGCGCGCGCTTGCGACCCGTGGCGATCATGGTCCCGGCACCGTGCTCGCCGAACGGTTCGAAATCGAAGGCGTGCTCGGGAGTGGGGGCATGGGCGTGGTGTATCGCGCCTTCGACCGTCAGCTCGACGAAATCGTCGCCATCAAGATGCTCAAGGGCGACGCGATCAGCGATCCCGAGCAGGTGTCGCGGCTGCGCTCCGAGCTCAAGCTGGCGCGCAAGATCAGCCATCCCAACGTGCTGCGGACCTACGATTTCGGCGAGGTCGACGGCGTGCCGTTCATCAGCATGGAGCTGGTACGGGGCATCACGCTCCGTCAGCTCCTCCAGCAGCGGGATCGCATGCCGATCGCCGCCGGTTTACGGTTGGCGCGGCAGCTGTGTCGCGGTCTGATGGCGGCGCACGGTCAGAGCGTGCTGCATCGCGACATCAAGCCCGAGAACCTGATCATCGAGGCCAACGGCAATCTCAAGCTGATGGACTTCGGTATCGCGCGACCGGTGCATCGGATGGAGAAGGGTGAGACCAAAACTGGCGCCATCGTCGGCACGCCCTATTACCTGGCCCCCGAGCAGCTCGCCGGGCAAGAAGTCGACGTGCGGACCGATATCTACGCCTGTGGTGTCGTGCTCTACGAGCTCTTCACCGGCACCGCGCCGTTCGCCGACTCGCCCACCGCGATTCAGATGATGCTCAAGAAGACCCAGGAAGACCCGCCGTCGCCACGGACGTTCTGGGCTCAGCTGCCGAGCAATCTCGAGACGATCCTGCTGCGCTGCGTGTCGCGTGATCCCGCCGGCCGCTACCCCGACGTCGCCACGCTGCTCGACGCGCTCGATCGCTGCCGGGCGTAGCGTACGGCCAAGCTAGACGATCCAGACGCGAAAAAGCCCCGCGCGAGGCGCGGGGCTCGATTCGATCGCCGTGAAGATTTCGAGCTAGCGGGCTAGGCCGGCTGCAGCACCAAACGCTCCGACACCGCTTCCGAGAGCAGCTCGCGGGCTCGTTGGGCGATGACGTCGAGCGACGGGGTGTGGGCCAGCTGCTCGCGCGCTCGGCTCCGCATCTCGTCGAGCGACGGCAGCTCGGGCATCTCCGGCAGGCGGGCCATGAGGTCGCGGTGCATGCTCTCGAGCGACGGCAGCTCGGGAAGATCGGCCAGCCGTGCCGCCCATTGCTCACGCGCTTCCGCTAGCGACGGCAGCTCCGGCATGTCGGGTAGTCGCTCTTGCAGTCGCAGCTTGGCGGCCTGAGCGTCGGCGAGCACCTCGCTCATCGTCGGGCATTCCCGCCAGGTTTCGCGTACCCGCGCGCTGATCGCATCGACCGAAAAGCTCGCGGCGAGCTGACGGGCCACTTTTTCGACTACCGGTCGTGGCAACGGCTTTTCGTTGCGCACCACCTCGGCCGGGGGCGCTTTCAGATCCCACACCAGACCGACCCAGGACATCGCCACCAGGATGTAGTAGGTGATGTCGATTTCCCACCAGCGGAAGCCCTGCCGGGTCGAAGCCTGGAAGTGATGGTGGTTGTTGTGCCAGCCCTCACCGAGGGTGATCACGGCGAGCAGCCAGTTGTTACGTGAATCGTCACCGGTCACATAACGCTGCTTGCCGTACACGTGGGCCAGCGAGTTGATCATGAAGGTGCAGTGGTAGAGCACGACCGTGCTGAGGAAAAACCCGACAAAGAGCCCCGCCCAGCCGTCGATCGCGACACAGATGATGGCGAGTAGGAAAGCCGGGAGCAGATCGTGCCGATTCAGCCACACCAATTCCGGGTAGCGGGTGAGATCGGGAATCCTGCTGTAGTCGGCGGTCTTGTTGCGCTGCTGGAAGATCCAGCCGACGTGGGCGCCGAAGAAGCCCATATGACGCGGTGAGTGGACGTCTTCGGGGGTGTCCGAATGCTTGTGGTGGTCACGATGCTTGGCCGCCCACCACAGCGTGCCACGTTGCGCCGACATCTGGCCGACGAAGGCGAGCAGGAATTGCCCGACACGGCTGGTCTTGAACGATTTGTGCGAGAAGTAGCGGTGAAAGCCGGCGGTGATCGCGAACATGCGGATCACGTAGAGGCTGATCGCGAGGATCACGCTGGTGGTCGTGAAACCGGTCCACAACACCCCCAAACAGGCGAGGTGGACGAGCAAGAACGGCACGGTGTCCGGGTAGATGATGTCGTCGTGAGGTTCGTGATGCGCGGACATGGCGGGTGTCGGTGGCGACACGGCTCCTTTCTCTTGGCGAATCGGCGGTCTATCACGCGATCGTTCTTCGCGTTGTCTTCACAAGGGACATTTCAGCTACGAATGCAATCCGTCGATTGCGACGAAACCCAGCAAGTACGGGGGTGATCGACGATGAGCGAATATGGCGTAAGGGTTTTCCGTAGAGAGAGTGAAACGAAATGGCGTCAATCACGCCAGTAAGAGTAGCAGCCAGGGAGGGAAGGAGAGGGTGATATGCCGAATTCGCACCATGAGCTTGTTGCCACGAACGACTTTGCGGCTCGATGCTCGCATGAAGAGCGGTCCCAATCAGGAGAGATGAGATGAACACGGTCACTGGACACCTCTCGGAAACGTCAATGGATATCGATCAACTGCTCACCCGTGCTCCCCGTGAGCAGTGTCGCGCGCTGCGTGCCAGCGGGTTGCGCGACATGCCCACCGTGCTCGCGTTGTTGCGTCGCATCGATGCGGTTCGTCACGACGATCCCGCCACCGCCGCGCGTCTCAGCCATCTCGTCGCGACGGTGATCGCGCCCCGGCTCGAAGACGAAACCGAGCGTGCCCGCGTGTTCTGTCGCGCGCTCAGCCTCAACGCCGCCAGTCGGCGTGGCGAAGGCGACGTCGCGGGCGCGGCGCGGGCGTTGCGTTGCGGTTTACGGGTCGCGCGTCGGCGCGGTTTGGCCGACATCACCGCCGAGCTCTTGCAGCGCTCGGGCTACGTGCTCGCCGATCGGGAGCGCTACGCCGAAGCGCTCGTGCTGCTGCGCGAGGCGCTCGATATCCACATCGAGTGCTGCCATCGCGGTGGCGCTGGCAAGGCACTGGTCGATCAAGGCACCGTTCTTCTTCTCGCCGGTGACGATCGTGGTGCCGTGCTCGCCTTCGAGCGGGCGCTCCGTTTCTTGCCGACCAACGACGAGCGTTACACCCGAGGTCGTCTCGCGGCGTATCAAAACCTGGCCCTGGCCTTCCGACGTCTCGGTGATCTCGATGCCTCCGAAGCGTGTCTCGATACGGCGGTACGCGCCTTTCGCGGTGAGCGTGGGGCGTGTTGGGCGAAGCTGGTGTGGCAGCGTGGCTGCTTGGCGCATGCGCGCGGTGAGCTGGCGGCGGCCGAGCAGCTCTTTCGGCAAGCGACCGAGGCGATCAACCGCGCCAACGATCCGGAGCTGCCGCTGGTGTCGCTCGACTTGATCAAGTGCTTGCTCGATCGGGGTCGTCTCCGCGAAGCGGCGCAGATCGCCAAGGGCATGGCGGCGTTGTTGATGACCTATCGCGGCAACCATATCGCCGAAGCCGCGATCCTGGCGTTCGCCCGCGCCGCCCTCGAAGGCAAGCTGACCCAGCGTCTGGCGATCCAAGTTCAAGCGGTATTGCGTGGCCGGTCACGTGCCGCTTCCAGCGAGGAGCTGAGCACGGCGGCTTGAGGCCGTCGGCGAGATGTTCCGCGTTCCCTTCCTCCATCTTCCCGGGTAGCCGGCGGCGTTTGGCGGCGTCGCCGGCCCCACTTTTTTTCCTCCGATCTGCCGTAAACCCTTACCCGTTCAGCGCCCCGACGCGTGTCCCGTCGGGACCTGTGGACGATGGGTCTGTGATAGGGTCTCGACGGCATCGACCGGCCCGGGCTTGATGCTCCCGAACCTGCGAATCTAGTCCCCCAGTGCTGCCGACTATCGGTCTGTGGTGGGCTGTCCGCGGTGTTCCTCATCGCACGCCACCGCGACGCAAACGAGGAGATCTGATGAATCCCCAATCCGGGGTCGACGGGACCGGAGTCGGTAATGAGCATGTTCCACGAAAGGGGTTGACCGATATGGCCGAAGTGGTTTTCGAGCGTTTCGCGGACGAATACGGTCCCGAGATGGTTGTGTTCATCTATGAGCCGCGCTGTGGTCTGAAGGGTATTGTCGTCGTCGACAACATCTCGGCCGGACCCGCCATCGGTGGTATCCGGATGGCCCCGGACGTCACCTCTGAAGAGGTGTTCCGTCTGGCGCGCGCCATGACCTGGAAGAACGCCCTCGCCGGGATTCCGCACGGCGGTGGCAAATCAGGCATCCTCGCCGATCCCGCGACGCCCAACAAAGAGACGCTGATCCGTCAATTCGCGCGCGCCATCGAAAAGCTCGACGGCTACATCCCCGGTCCGGACATGGGGACCGACGAGGTCGGCATGGCGTGGATTCGCGACGAGATCGGTCGCTCGGTGGGTCTGTCGAAGGTCCTCGGCGGCATTCCGCTCGACCAGATCGGCGCCACCGGCTACGGTCTCGCCGTCTGTGGCGTGGTCGCTCAGGAGTTCGCCGATCTCGATCTCAAAGGCGCTAGGGTCGTCGTCCAGGGTTTTGGCAACGTCGGGTCCCATGCCGCGCGTTACCTCGCCGAGCGTGGCGCCGTGCTGATCGGTGCCAGTGACCTCGATGGCACGATCGTCGACGACAATGGCATCGACATCGACAAGCTCGCCGACATCAAGCGCGAGACCGGCCGGGTGACCGACTACCAGGGTGGCAAGCATCTGGGGCGCGATCAGTGGATCGACGTGCCGTGCGACATCTTCGTACCGGCGGCGCGTCCCGACGTGATCGACGAGAACAACGCGCCGCGTCTCGATTGCAAAGTCGTGCTGCAGGGCGCCAACATCCCGGTGACGGCCCGCGCCGAGCGGATCCTGCACGATCGCGGCATCCTCTCGGTGCCCGACGTGGTCGCCAACGCCGGTGGCGTCATCTGCGCCTCGGTCGAGTACAAGGGCGGCACCCAGCGGCAGGCTTTCGAGACGATCGAAGAGAAGGTCACCGAGAACACCCGCGAGGTCTTGCAGCTGGCTCACACCCACAGCCAGATTCCCGCCGAGGCGGCGTTGTCGCTGGCCAAACAACGAGTCGCCGAGGCGATGGCCTACCGCCGGTCACGCTGAGTCCGTCGACGGTGACGCGTCGCCCATCGAGCCCGAGAACCACACGCCGGTCGAGCCTCAGGCCCGACCGGCTTTCGCTCGGGTAGCCGGAAACCGTGACTTCGAAGAATCTCTTCGGCTTCCTGGGTGATCGCGACTACGAAGAAAAGGCGCGGATCTTCCACGAGCGCGGCAACTGGCAGAAAGCCGCCGAGTACTACCGTCGCGCCGAAAAATGGGATCTGGCCGCCCAGGTCTATCTCGAACACGATCAGCTCGATCTCGCCGTCGCGGTGTTTCGCGAAGGCACCCTCCTCGATCGCGCCGCCGAGCTCTACGAGCTCCACGCTCGCCTCGCCGCGCAGCCGGCCGAGGCCGAGCGCTATTGGCGCCGTGCCGTGCAGCTGTGGACCGATATCGGTTTGCCGGCACGCGCCGCCAAGGCCTACCTGACCATCGACCAGCCGGTACGCGCTGGTCGTCTCTTCGAACAAGCCGGTGAGTTTCAGCAGGCCGCCGACTGCTATGTGCGGGTCGGTGAGACGACCTATGCCCTGCGCGCGCTCGAAAAAGAAAGCGAGCGTCTGGCGGCGTCGAGCGAGCCGACCGCGGTCGACGACCGTCGCCGCATCGATCGCCAACGCGCCGAGATGCTGGCCAATCTCGAACGTCATCTCGATGCCGCGCGGCTCTTCGCCTCGCTCGGTGCGTGGGGCGAGGCGGCGCGCGGTTACGAGCGCGCCCTGCATTGGGGCGAGGCGGCGCGGGCGTGGCTCGAAGCGGCCGAGCTCGGGCGGGCACGTCACGCGCTCGGCAACACCCGTTCGGGCGAGGTCGACGACGCCTTGCGTGCCGAGCTCTTCGCGCAATGTGGCGAGCACGCCGAGGCGGCGCGGATTTGGCTCACCGCTGGCCATCCCGACCGCGCCAAGGAAGCGCTCGAACAGGCCGCGACGGGCGAGCTCGCCGATACCCTGCGTGCCGAGATCTTCGCCCAAACCGGCGAGCATGCTTCAGCGGCACGGCTCTACGAGGAGCTCGATCGCTTCGACGAAGCGGCGGCGAGCTACGAGGAGGCCGGCGAGGGTGGCAAGGCGGCGTCGATGTGGGAGCGCGCCAAGGTGTTCGATCGCGCCGCTGCCCTCTACGAACGGATCGGTCGTGATCAGGAAGCGGGCGAGTGTTGGGCGCGCGCCGATCGCCATCTGTTGGCCGGCGACGCGTTCGCCCGCGCCGGGTCGCACCTGGCGGCGGCCAACGCCTTTTACGCCGCCGCGCCGACCGGTCTGTACCGCGCCGGGCGTCATTACCTGGAAGCGGGGCAAACCGAGGCGGCGCGGGGTGCGCTGGCCGAAATCGCCGAGGACGATCCCGATTGGGCGCACGCCGCCGTCGCCCTGCTCGAAATCCACCTCACCGAGGGCGATCACGCCGCCGCGTCGCGGCAGCTCGAAGCGCTCGAATCGAGCCCGGCGGCGAGCGGTCTACGCGAGGCCGAGAGTCTCTATTGGCAAGGGCGGATTCACGAAGCGCGCGGTGACGACAAGCTCGCCGAGACCAGCTATCGCCGGGTGCTCGAAGACGACGACGGCTTTCGCGACGCCGGCGAGCGTTTGTGGGCGGTACGTCAGCGATTGTCCTTGCCGACCAGTCCGGAAACCGTCGCCGCGCCCGCCGAGCCGCCGGTCCTGCCTTTCGAGATCGAACGTGAGCTGAGCGCCTGGTGGCCCGATACTCGTCTCGAGCGCGCCATCGACTACCGTAGCCAACGCCCCGTGTCGCTGTTGTCGATGCCGACCGCCGAGATCACCTCTGTCTTGCCGAGCTGGCGCCCTCATCTGTCGCGGCTCACCGGTCTCGATCATCCGTCGATCCTCACCCTCTACGAAGCGATCGAAGCCGCCGACGAGCTCAAATTGGCGTATCAATCCTTCGATGGCGCCACCCTCGCCGATCGCTTGCGGAGCGGTAGCGGACCGGCGCCGCTGCCGGCGCTCAACGTGTTGCGCCAGGTGTGTGAGGGGCTGGTCGCCGCCAATGCGGTCGGGGTCAATCATCTCTGGCTCTCGCCCCGCACGATCCTGGTCGATCCCGGTCATCGCACCAAAATCAGCGGGCTCGGTCTGCACGATCTCGAGCAGGCTCGTGGCGGCATCGACCCGGCGTATCAGGCTCCCGAGCAAAAAGCGGGGCAGCCGGCCGGGGCGGGCGCCGATGCCTTCGCGGTCGGGTTGATCGGCCTGGTGCTACTCGGCGCCCGAATCACCGAGCCCGAGCTCTTGCCCGATTCCGAGGCGGTGCGCTGGCCGATTCCGGTGACCGACAGCGTGCCGACCCTGGTACGCGACACCCTGGTGCGCTGTCTCGCCCCGCGGCCTTTCGACCGGCCGGCGTTCGAGGAAATCCGCACCGCGCTCGCCAGTCTCGGTTTGGTGCCGGGGCAGATTCTCGAAGGGCGTTATCAAATCCTCGGCGAGCTCGGCAAAGGCGGCATGAGCCGGGTCTATCGCGCGCTCGATCGTGAGCTCGAAGAGGAAGTGGCGATCAAGACCCTGTTGTCGCTCACCGGGGGCAACGACGAGGATTACGATCGCATGCTCCGCGAGCTCAAGATTTGCCGCAAGATCTCCCATCCGAACGTCGTGCGGGTGCACGATCGTGGGCGCTACGCGGGCGGCATCTTCATCGTCATGGAGCTGCTCGAGGGGCCGGGGCTCGATTTCGTCATTCGCGCCGAAGCGCCGCTCTCCACGTCGCGTACCCAGCGGATCCTGCGCCAGATCGCCAGCGCGCTGATCGAGGCGCACCATCTCAAAATCGTGCATCGCGATCTCAAGCCCAGCAACGTGATGCTGGTCGACGGTCGGGTCAAGGTGATGGACTTCGGGATCGCGCGGATGGACGATGCGAACAATCCCGAGATCACCCGCAAGGGCGAAGTCTTCGGCTCACCGCTCTACATGTCGCCTGAGCAGATTCAAGGACACGATCTCGACGGCCGCAGCGATCTCTACGCGCTCGGTGTCATCGCCTTCACCATGCTCACCGGTCGCGAGCCGTTTCTCGGCAAAGACGCCAACGAAGTGGTGCAAAAGCACCTCGTGAAGCCAGCGCCCGACGTGCGGAGCTTTCGTGCCGAGCTGCCCGTCGAGTGGGCGCGATTCGTCGATCGTTTGCTCGCCAAGAAGGTCGACGATCGACCGGCCGATGCCGCCGCCGTGGTCGAGCTTCTCGACGGTCTGGGAAGCTGAGCGTGAGCGGGTTGCTGACGTACAATCGCGTCACAACGATATCGATTCGGGAGTGACCTTCATGCGCAACCGTTTGTCTATGTTGCTCGCTTTGACCGCCGTCTTCGTGCTCGGCAATCTCACCGGCGCGTGTCTCGATTTTTCCAGCGAAGGGCAGCCGTCGGAACGACCCGTCTCGACCGGTGAGCCGGCTGATGTGTCCGATGCGATGCTCGATCTTTCCGCCGAAGAGCAGCGTGACATCAGGGTCTTTCGCGAAGCGATTCCCTCGGTGGTCTTCGTCTCGTCGAGCATCGTGCGGCGTGATCGCTTCACGCTCAACGTCATGGAGATTCCCCAAGGCACCGGTAGCGGCTTTATTTGGGACGACCAGGGTCACGTGGTCACCAACTTTCACGTGGTGCAGAACGGCGAACGCTTCTCGGTGTTGATCGGTGAGCAGACCGAGCTCGACGCCGAGCTCGTCGGCGTGGCTCCGGACAAGGACCTGGCCGTGCTGCGGCTGCTCGAGATTCCCGATGATCTTCGGCCGATGCGTGTCGGCGCCTCGGGCAGTCTCCTGGTGGGGCAGCGCGTCCTGGCGATCGGCAATCCTTTCGGTCTCGATCAGACGCTCACCATCGGCGTGGTGAGCGCGCTCGGTCGTGAGCTCACCTCGCCCAGCGGTCGACAGATCCGCGACGTCATCCAGACCGACGCGGCGATCAACCCGGGCAATTCGGGTGGGCCCCTGCTCGACTCGGCGGGGCGGGTGATCGGCATCAATACGGCGATTTTCAGCCCGTCGGGGGCATCGGCGGGCATTGGCTTCGCGGTGCCGATCGACACCGCCAAACGGGTGGGTGACAGTGGCAGACTGAGCGTCAGCGGCGACTTGGGCGACAGCTTGCCATTGGAGCCGTCTGAGGACTCGCTGGAGGCCGAGCGGCTGCGCTGTCGCGAATCGGTGTCCGCCGGCACCTTGGGTACATAGATCACCGACACACAGCTGTCCTCAGAGTCCAGACTGGTATCGCTCTGGAAGCTGTTCTCTTTGGAGCTGTCCGAGCTCTCCTCGCGCGAGGTTTTCCGTTCTCGAGAACAGTAGCGATAGAGGGAGCGGCGGTCGGTGCGAGTGTGGGAGTACGGGGAGGTGGGCGCCGGACAGGCTGACTTCATCGCCGGCTCCGACAGGGAGGCTACCCTCTCGCACTGTTCATCAGCACAGTTTGGCACCGCCTCCTTGCCTACATCTGGGCATGAAGACCCCGCTTTAACCGGCGGTGGCGCTGTCTGCTTGTTTTGGTCTCCGCCACGCTGACTCGACTCGTGGGAGTTCGGCGTTTCTCTGACAACGATGACGTCATTGTGAGCGGTCGCTCCTTCAGTGAACTGCCTCACTATTTTGACGAGACCGTTTTTCAGTGAACCAGCGGCTGGGGCGTCTTTCTCCGCTCGTTTTTCAAGACTCTCGCTTAGTTTTCCCAGGTTGTCGCGCAGAGCCCTCAGTCGGCTGTAGCTGGCGAAGCTGCCGGCCACTGCCGGCTGCTGCACACCTGCCAGCTTTCCGTAAATCACGTTCTCGTTCAGGCTTTGCTGTTTTCGGATCCTTCCGCGGATTTCCGCTCGCTCACTGGCCCAGTCACGCCGCATCAGGTTCTCGTTGAGTGAGGTCTGTTTTAGGATGCCGCGCGCGGGGCGGCTGGCTAGAGGTGGTCCCTCCTCGCTGTGAACACGCGACGGTGGTGCCACCGCCGGCTCCTCAGTCAGCCGCTGTTGCCGGACCAGCGCCGGCTTCGTCGAAGGCGCGTCGTTGTCATCGCAGTCGCGAGCTTCGTTCTCGGGCACGGTAGTAAGTGACACTCGCATGATCTCGCACGGTCGGCCGTGGCCATCCAGCACGCTGTCCGACTTGGACTTCTCGCCGATGACGGTTAGTGGCTGACGCTCCCGCGGCAGCGTCAGCGACTGTGTGGAGAAGGTCACTGACTTCCGGCTGCCTTTGCGGGCGCTCTGCTGATGCAGCAGAGCAGAGACGCTGCTCTGCGACCGTCCCATCTCCACGGAGGTAGACTCGTCGAAGGCGAAGCTGCGCGGTCTGTCAGAGACAGTGTTGGACGCCATACCCTGCTCGACGCCCCTTTTGGACTGCGGTCGCCGCGCTGCCAGAACGGACGCCGACAGCAGGCTCCACATGTCGCCGACACTGCGCGATTTGAAGGCACCCAGGGGCTGTCCAGTCGGGCCCTGACTGGGCTGGTCGCAGCCCAGCGTGTTGCGCCGGCGCGGCGTCTCCTCCAGACTGGCCGTGTCGTCGTCCAGTCTGATCTCGATCAGCTGGCCGTCGGCCGCCGCGTCGCCTGGCTTGGCTCCGGCCTGTTTGGCCTCCGTGTAGCCGGTCCAGGGTAGCAGAATCCAGGGCCGCGAGCCGTCCACCTCCCCGCGTCGAGCCAGCTTCTGCCAGACAAAGCGGATACACCAGCCTGGTGAAAATGACCTATTTGTGTTTGAGCGATCACACTTTAAAATAGAGTTTAGTGCAGTGACTGGCCTAACGAGACATACACTTCTACCTCTCCTCCGATTATTGCTTAGACAGTGGGGGAAAAGAACACACGTTTTCAACACTTAACACGCGCACTGACGGTAGGTAGGGGAAAGTGGGGGGTCACGGACACCGTAACGATGGTGTGAGTTTTCGATGACTTAATGAGCTTGTTTCGTTCCT